>RDXY01000013.1 GCA_004293045.1 Flavobacteriia bacterium
AATTTGGTTAAAACTGGCCTTAAATTCTGATAAATATTACGACAATAAAAAAATGTATTTTGAAGAATTATTAAATTATGCTTCAAATAATAATGAAAGTAGTCTTAGAGAAAATGCTTTGGAAGTTTTATTGGAATTATATCCAAATAATTCTAATGTAATTCAAGCTTTGTTTCAAGCAACCACACATCATAAATGGCAATTTACAAAATTCGCAAGAGAGAAAATTCGAACCATGTTAAAACAGCCTGATTTTAGAAATCAAGTAGAAAATTTAGTCAAAACTACAGATGAAAAAACAGCAACTCTGTATTTGAAATTTTTGAAAGAGTAAAAATATTAAAAAATACGTTTCAATTCTTCTTTAATAAAACCAATCGCTACGGCACTTGCGCTTTCTGTTTGCGTGAGTTCTTGAAGTAGTTTCGTACGTAATTCTTCTCCAGATTTTACTTCACCTTCAATAGAAAATCTTCTAATTTGAGTAATAATACTGTTTTTGGCTTTTAAAATAATTTCCCAACTTTCTTGAGTGAAATATACTTGTTGCGCAATATTGTGTTCGTATTCAGTTTGAATAGTATGGACTAGAAGTGTAGCGTAACTTTGAGGATCTAAAGTGTTAGGTTCTACACGCATCATTAAGTTAATTGGATTGATGCGTTCTAAAAATAAAACAATCCGCTCATAAGCTTGTAATCTAATGGGTAACCCTAAGCGCTGATTTTCTCTTAGTAATTCGAATTTTCGTTTATTTTCTTCGTTTTTGAAAAATTTATGTAGCAAACCAAACGCTACTCCGCCGGTAATAATTGCTGGTAATGTATAGGTGGCAATTTCTAATATCTTTACTTCAATGTTCATCGCTTTTTTTTTACAAATCTAAAATATTTTTTTAAATAAAATAAATCCATTTTTAATTTCTTATATTTGTTAGTATATGAGCGCGTTAGTATGAAAAATTTGTTTTTTTTCGGTTTGATTTTTTTTTCTGTTTTGTCGTTTTCTCAGGCAAAAGAGGTGATATTGGTATTTAAAGATAAAACGTCAGGCGCTTTAATTGAAAACGTGGTAGTTGCGATTTTAAGAACAGATGAAAATTTTCAAAGCAATAAAGAAGGATTGGTGAAATTTAATTTAAATAAACCATCAAGAATAAATATTAAGCATAATGAATATAAAGAATTAAGTGTTAATTCGGCTACTTTGAAAGATGCAGAAACGGTTATTTTTTTAGATAATATTTCACAAGATATTGAAGATGTTGTGATTACTAATCGTCAATCTTTTAGTATACTCAAAACATTGATTAACAAATCAATGAGTAAGTTAACAGTACCAATTAATTTAAAAATATATTCTAGGGAATTTTTTAAATACAATAATGAATATACATCTTATTCAGATGGTTTGGTCAATTTTTGTTTGAAAGAAAAACCTGACAAATTTGCCGCTGATATTTTAGTGGAACAAAATAGAACGTATAATTTAATAAATAACGAAAAAATCGAAAAAAAGACATTAAGTTATAATATGTATGATATCATTCAGAATTATTATGATTTTAAATACATTTCTAATTTAGCAGAATCAAAAGCTAAAAAGAAATTTGATTTCGAAATAAAAACGGTGAAAGGAAAAGCAGATTTTTATCAAATGGTAATCGTTCCAAAACCAGAAATCGAAGAGTTTTTACCAACAGTAACCGTAATTTATGATAATAAAAAGAATATTATCTTAGAATTAGAATATTTTGTAGAACCCAATCGATTTGAATATTCAGACGTTTCTAATTTAAAAGTTGTAAAAGGAAAGGTATTCAATTCCATCTTTAAAGCCTTATATATTTTAGATGGTGACGATTATTTTTTAGCCAGTACAAAAGAAGAAATAGGGTTGCTGGTAAAGGATAAAAAGGATGTGGAAAATAAGGTGGAAATAGCCAATTATTTAATCACCACACAACACAGTAGAAAATTTGTACCTTATGAAAAAGAAGATGTTTTTAAAGAAAAATCTTTAATTAATAAGAAAAATGCTATAATTACGGAATATTGGGAAACCAATTCCGGTTTGTTATTAACTTCAGAAGAAAAAAAAATTGTTGATAATTTACAGTTAAAAGACAATTAAAAGCAGGTAAAATCACTTCATAATCTGTATTTTTGCGTTCCTAATTATCCTATTTTGGCCATGCAACAATACATAAATCAATTAAATGAGGCACAACGTGCGCCAGTTTTGCAAAAAGACGGTGCTATGATTGTTATTGCGGGTGCTGGTTCAGGCAAAACACGTGTGCTTACCGTTCGAATTGCTAACTTGATGTATCAAGGGGTTGATGCGTTTAATATTTTAGCCTTAACATTTACGAATAAAGCAGCACGTGAAATGAAAAAACGTATTGCTGAAATTGTAGGTAACAATGAAGCTAAAAACCTTTGGATGGGTACATTTCACTCTGTTTTTGCTAAAATTTTACGAAGTGAAGCGGATAAATTAGGTTATCCTTCCAATTTTACCATTTACGATTCTCAAGATTCTTTACGATGTTTGGGTGGCATTATTAAGGAAATGCAATTGGATAAAGAGGTGTATAAACCCAAACAAATTTTAGGTAGAATTTCGCAATATAAAAACTCGTTAATTACAGTTCGTGCCTATTTTAATAATCCCGAATTACAAGAAGCGGATGCAATGAGCAAAAAGCCTCGAATGGGTGAAATTTACAATAATTATGTAGAACGTTGTTTCAAGTCGGGTGCGATGGATTTTGATGATTTGTTATTGAAAACCAACGAGTTATTAAATCGTTTTCCAGATGTTTTAGCGAAATATCAAGATAGATTTAGATATATTTTAGTAGATGAGTACCAAGATACCAATCATTCTCAATACCTAATTGTAAAAGCACTTTCAGACAGATTTCAGAACATTTGTGTGGTGGGAGATGACGCACAAAGTATTTATGCATTCCGTGGTGCGAATATCAATAATATTTTAAACTTTCAAAAAGATTACGATGGCGTAAAGATGTTCCGTTTGGAACAAAATTATCGTTCATCTAAAAACATAGTAGAAGCGGCAAATAATGTTATCGATAAGAATAAAACTAAGTTGGATAAAATTGTTTGGACAGCCAATGATGACGGGCCTAAAATTAAAGTGCATCGAAGTGTTACAGATGGAGAAGAAGGACGTTTTGTAGCTGGAACTATTTTCGAACAAAAAATGCAAAACCAATTGCCGAATTCTCATTTTGCTATTTTATATCGTACCAATGCACAATCTCGTGCTATGGAAGATGCGTTGCGAAAAAGAGATATTCCGTACCGAATTTATGGCGGATTGTCTTTTTATCAACGTAAAGAAATTAAAGATGTATTGTCTTATTTAAGATTGGTAATCAATCCGAAAGACGAAGAAGCGTTAGTTCGAGTAATAAATTATCCAGCAAGAGGAATTGGCGATACAACTGTAGAAAAACTTACGGTAGCTTCTAACCATTATAAACGTTCCATTTTTGAAGTAATGGAGCATATTGATAAAATCGATTTAAAATTAAACTCAGGTACGAAAACCAAGTTGCAAGATTTTGTTACGATGATAAAAAGTTTTCAAGTCATCAATGAACAACAAGATGCCTTCACGTTAACAGATCACGTAACAAAGAAAACAGGTTTAGTACAAGAATTAAAAAAAGATGGCACACCCGAAGGAATTGCCAGAATCGAAAATATAGAAGAATTATTAAACGGTATTAAAGATTTTACCGAAGGTCAGAAAGAAATTGATGGTGCTCGTGGTGCTTTGGCAGAATTCATGGAAGATGTGGCGTTGGCGACAGATTTAGATAAAGACACAGGCGATGATGATAGAGTGGCATTAATGACAATTCACTTAGCAAAAGGACTAGAATTTTCACACGTTTTTGTGGTTGGAATGGAAGAAGATTTGTTTCCAAGCGCGATGAGTATGAATACACGAAGCGAATTGGAAGAAGAAAGACGCTTGTTTTATGTAGCCTTAACTCGTGCCGAACACCAAGCGTATTTAACGTATGCGCAATCGCGTTACCGTTGGGGAAAATTGGTAGATAGCGAACCTTCACGTTTTATCGAAGAAATTAATGATGAATATTTGGAATATATGAATCCGATAGATTCGGGTTACCGATACAAACCAACTATGGATATTGATATTTTTGGCGATGTAGATAAATCTAAATTGCGATTGGCTAAACCAACTGCAGGAACGCCACCCGAATACATTAGCAAAAACGAACAGGTTTCGTCTATTAATATTAGAAGATTAAAACCGTTAAATAGTGGCGCAAGTGCATCCAAAAACAATGTTACAGATGCAAATTTAGCTGTTGGAAACATTGTGATGCACGAACGTTTCGGAAAAGGGGAAATTGTAGGATTAGAGGGCGTAGGTGCCGATAAAAAAGCAGAAATACGTTTTGATGTTGGTGGCTTGAAGAAGTTGTTGTTGCGATTTGCAAAGTTAAATGTGATAGGGTAACGCTTTAAGCATTAAGCTTACGGCATAAAGCAAAAAATAATATGGCAGAATTCATAAAAATATACGAAGACAAACCAAGTGAAACAGTCTTAAAAAAGTAATAAAATTTATGAAACTACCGTCACTTCGAGTGTTTTTATGCAGTGAAGCGGAATAAAAATGTATCGAGAACTATATTGTTATCGAATACTGTAAATTTTTATAAATTAGCTTAAATAACGAAATAGAACTACCGTCACTTCGAGTGTTTTTATGCAGTGAAGCGGAATAAAAATGTATCGAGAACTATGAAGCAATCATTTGTTTATATATTAAAATGTTCAGATAACTCATATTATACCGGGGTTACAAGTAATTTAACCCAACGTGTCTTTCAACACGAAGTTGGCTATTATCCTGATTGTTACACCGCAAGTAGAAGACCAATTGAATTGGCATTTTATTGCGAATTTACAGATATCACCATAGCAATAGATTTTGAGAAAAAAATAAAAAAATGGTCTAGAGCAAAAAAAGAAGCCCTTATTAATGAAGAATATGATAAGTTGCCTAATTTAGCTAAAAAGAAATTCTAGAGTTCTCGATACTATTTTTAGTCTCTCGTTTTGAGAACGAGAGACTAAAAATCACACGAAATGACGGACGTTTAAGTAAAATTTCTAACAATAAGTAACATCAAAATATAAAGAGTTTTAGTCTATTATCTAAAAATCTAAAAGTATGGCAGAATTCATAAAAATATACGAAGACAAACCAAGTGAAACGGCTATTAAAAAAGTAGTGGAAGTTTTAAAAAACGGCGGATTGGTCATTTATCCAACCGATACCGTTTATGGTTTAGGTTGTGACATTACCAATTCTCGTGCGTTGGAAAAATTAGCGAAAATTAAAGGTGTGAAGTTAGAAAAAGCTAATTTTTCTTTTGTTTGTAGTAGTTTGAGCAATATTTCCGATTATGTAAAGCAAATTGACACACCTACTTTTAAAATTTTAAAACGAGCGTTGCCTGGTGCCTATACGTTTATTTTACCTGGAAATAATGACTTACCAAAAGACTTTCGTAAGAAAAAAACAGTTGGAATTCGAGTTCCTGATAATAATATTGCCATTCAAATTGTGGAAATGTTAGGGAATCCAATAGTTTCAACATCCATTCACGATGAAGATGAGGTAATTGAATATTCCACCGATCCGGAATTAATTTTCGAGAAATGGCAAAACCAAGTCGATTTAGTTATTGATGGTGGTTACGGAGAAAACATAGCATCAACCATCATCGATTTAACCGGTCACGAACCAATTATTGTAAGAGAAGGAAAAGGTGATGTAAATGTGATTTAAATCCCAAACCGTAAATCCCAAATCGTAAATCGTAAATCCCAAATCGTAAATTATTTCGGGCTTATAATTTCCACATCACTAAATGCAATTGCACCACGAACTACACCTTGAATGGTGGTTTTTAACGCATCAATAATATGAATTTTTAATTCGTTTTTAGAGAAAATTAAACTCACTTCTCTGGATGGTTTTGGGTTAGCAAACTGCTTTAGTTTTGTTTTGTTTTTCTCGTTTAAATCTAACGTATGTAAATAGGGAAGTAGTGTTGTACCCAAACCTTCATCAGATAATTTAATTAAGGTTTCAAAACTGCCGCTTTCTAATTGAAAATGATTTTCTCCTATAAAATTATTCGTTTTACATAAATTTAATACACTGTTTCTAAAGCAATGTCCGTCTTGTAAAAGCAGTATTTTTTCCACATCTAAATCAGCAACTTCAATTTCTTTTTTGGCTTTATTAAGACTATTTTCTGGTATATAGGCTACAAAAGGTTCATAATATAGGACAATTTCCTTAAGTTTTTCTTCATCTAAAGGCGTTGCGGCAATAGCACAATCTAAATGACCGTTTTTAAGTTTAGTAATAATTTCGGAAGTATTTAATTCTTCTACAATTAAGTTTACTTTTGGATACTTTTTAATGAATGTATTTAAAAACATAGGAAGTAATGTAGGCATAATCGTAGGTATTATTCCAATACGAAAATCGCCACCAATAAATCCCTTTTGTTGGTCTACAATGTCTTTAATTCTATTTGCTTCGTTAACTATGTTTTTTGCTTGCGTTACAATTTTGCTTCCTACATCTGTTAATCCAATAGGTTTTTTTGTTCTATCAAAAATTTGAATGTCTAATTCTTCTTCTAATTTTTGAATTTGCATGCTTAATGTAGGTTGCGTAACAAAACATTTTTCGGCAGCTAAAGTAAAATTTTTGTTTTCAGCAACAGCTAAAACGTAATATAATTGGGTAATGGTCATGATATCAATATTTGTGATAAAAGTAGAAATTTCTATTGTAAAAAACTATTGTTTAAGAAAAGTTTATAAAAAAACTCTTTCGGTAAAGAAAGAGTTTTTGATAATATATGCTTTAAAGCTTATTGAATAACTTTGATTTCAACTCTTCTGTTCGCAGATTTTCCTGTTTTAGTTTCGTTTGAATCTATTGGTTTTGCTGCTCCAAATCCCTCTGATTTTAATCTGTTTTCATTAATTCCTTTTGAAATTAAATACGTTTTAATTGCTAAAGCTCTTTCTGCAGAAAGGGCTATGTTACTTTCTGGTTTTCCAACGTTATCCGTATGACCTTCAATGCTGAAATTTGTTGCTTCATATTCTTTCATTATTTCAGCCATTGCATCTAAAATCATATAAGAATCAGCTTTTAAAGTTGATTTACCAGAATCAAATAATACCGATTTTGAATAGTCGTTTAGTTTCTTAATTACTTTAGTATCAATAACAGGACAACCATAGTTATCAATTGTACCCACCACATCTGGGCATTTATCATCTTTATCAAAAACTTGATCTCCATCTTTATCAGTATAAGGACAACCATTATTATCTTTTTCTCCAAAAACAGCAGGGCATTTATCTAAATTGTCAGTTACACTGTCTTTATCTTCGTCTCCCCAAGGACAACCTTTATTTTCAACAGCACCTACTACATCAGGACAAGTATCGTCTTTATCTAAAACTTGATCACCATCTTTATCTGTCCAAGGACACCCGTTATTTTCTTTTGGACCAAATTCTTTTGGACATTTGTCTAAATTGTCAGTTAAACCATCATTGTCTTTATCTGCCCAAGGACAACCTTTGTTTTCGATAGGTCCGGCAACATCTGGACAATTATCATCTTTGTCTTTTATACCATCAAAATCAATATCTTTAATTTTTCCTTGATAAATAGGTATTTTTAATCCTAAATGTGCGTCAATCGCTTTAGTTTCAGAAAGCAAAGCACTCACGATAGAACCAGAACCAACAAATAGAGGCCCTACTCTAAATCCAAAACCAGCTTGAACTCCGGAATATTCTAAATAACTAATAGGTGTATATAGACTCAACCATTTTACTTCATACCGAGGCGTTATGCTTACGTTGTTATTAATATATGAAGAGTTTTTAACTTCAGCAGCCACAACACTAAAATCAGTATTTAGGTTCAAATAAAATCTTTTGTTCATTCTCCAATCAGCATTTAAATGAAACGCAGTTGGTAATTTAAATTTCACTGATTTTGTTTGATTAATCGTAGTATATAAATTATTAAAATTTGAATTCGCATTGTATTGTGCTTCCGTATATGAAGTGTTTACGTCATAAAAACTTACGGTTGCATCATTATAATTAATAGTACCAATATCAGTTATAGAAAAACCTAATTTGAATTTATATTTGTTTTGATCTTTCAAATAGCTTGTTTTGCCTTCATGGTTGGTAGTTATATATTTTTGATAATCTGGACGATATTCGTATGTAAATCCCAAATCAGCACCAAAACCGGTTCCTATATTATCTGTAGGATTATCAAAATTGTCAAGGGAATTCAAATTCCCTACTTCTAAACTTCCGGAAGATGTATAGGTGCTAGTATTTGGATTGCCTGTGTAATTAAACGCCATGTTAATATTGTTTGCCTTTGCATAACCCGAATAAACACCTACTAAATATTTTGCAGAAAAACCACCTTTTAAGAAATGTTGGCCTTTATCCATTATAATTCGGGCATAAGATACTCCTAATTCTCCCCAAGAATTTGAAGCAATACTAAAATTTTGATTGTTAACTTGGTAACTAGCATTATTACCATCTTGAACATCATTTAATGTATTACCATTGATATTACTTAAATGGGAAATCCCTCTAGCTCTTGTAAATAATGCAATTGAGTTTTTATTATTTAAATTGAACATAAATGAAGGTCCAAGAATATCAAAATTTGTCAAAAAATTATTTGAATCATTTGGATATTGCTTTGCCTCTTTTTCAAAATTATAATCCCTTTTTACTAAGTCGAAAAACTTAACGCCATAATAATCGTTTGTAGCTAAAGCGCTAAATGAAAATAAGTTGATGTCTGCTCGATACCTACTATCAACAATATTTGCAGGATTATTAAGTACCGAATGTACTCCAGCATAATTGTCATTTAAAAAACCAAAGTAACTTTGAGCATTAACAAAACTTAAACAAAAGAATGTAAAAGCAAATAGAAGTTTGTTTTTCATTAGAGAAAATTTAATTTGTAAATACTAGAAAAAGTGTTTTTATGAAATTTAGAAATCGCAAATTCTTAATATACTTCCGATTCTTTTAATTTTTCAGTATTGGCAACTAATTGTAATTCGTCAATAAATTTATGAATTTTACCAGACATTACGCCGTCCATATCAAAAACGTCAACACCAATTCTATGATCAGTTACACGTCCTTGCGGGTAGTTGTAAGTTCTAATTTTAGCAGAACGATCACCTGAACTAACTTGAGAAGTACGTGTTTTGGCATCTTCTTCTTGTTTTTTAGCTAATTCTTGTTCGTATAAACGAGAACGTAAAACCGTTAATGCTTTATCTTTATTTTTATGTTGCGATTTTTGATCCTGACATTGTGCCACCAATCCTGAAGGAATGTGAGTCAAACGAACTGCCGATTTAGTAGTGTTTACAGATTGTCCTCCAGGTCCTGAAGAACAGAAGAAATCTACACGAACATCATTCATGTCAATTTGCACATCAAATTCTTCTGCTTCTGGTAAAACCATAACAGTGGCTGCTGAAGTGTGCACACGACCTTGTGTTTCTGTTTGCGGAACACGTTGCACGCGGTGTACACCAGCTTCGTATTTTAAAGCACCATATACATCTTCCCCAGTTACTTCAAAAATTACCTCTTTAAATCCACCTGACGTTCCATCACTCATATCCACTACAGAACATTTCCAACCGCGACCTTCACAGTATTTGGTGTACATACGATATAAATCACCAGCAAAAATAGAAGCTTCATCACCACCCGTACCGGCACGAATTTCAACCATTACGTTTTTCGCATCTTCTGGATCTTTAGGAATCAACATAAATTTGATTTCTTCTTCCAATAAAGGCAAACGTTCTTTGGCTTCTTCTAATTGCATTTTTGCCATTTCAACCATTTCGGCATCTGAACCATCTGCAATTATTTCTTGTGCTTCTTTTACGTTAGCATCTAGAGTAATATATTCTTCGCGTTTTTGAACCAACGCATTTAAACTTTTATATTCTTGGTTTAATTGTACATAACGTTTCTGATCGGCAATTACATCAGGTTGAATAATCAAATCTGAAATTTCGTCGAAACGTTGTTTTACGTATTGTAATCTGTCTAACATGTGTTCTTATTTTGAATGACAAAGTTACAATTTTAGTTTAAAGTTTTAAAATATTACTTTCAAAACTTTTTCTTTTTGATAATCAAATAGTTAGATTTATTATTTTTATTTATTCTAAATAAACTTGTTTTTTATTGTTTTGCGTTTTACATTTGCAGTGTTATTTTAATTTATTCTAAATAAAAAATGAAGAAAAATATTTTAGTTTTTGTAATGTTTGTTGGAGTTCAATTCGTATTTGGACAAGTTGAAAAAAGATTGTCTAATGATTTTGCCTTTGATTTTGAGCATGATACCATTAAGAAAAAAGGCAAAGCGATTGAAGAAGTAGTAATTATAAAAAAAATACAAAAGGGTGCTGTAACCGCCGGAAAGTTACCAATTAAAGCATTGGATTTGCCTCAAGCAGTAGCCATTATAGATAGAACAACACTAGAACAACAACAAATATTGCGAATTTCGGATGCGCTAAAAAATACTAACGGTGTTTATGTGTCTGGTGCCAGTAATGCTTCTGGAAACAATCAGGAAGAATATGGTTCAAGAGGGTTTACTTTTAGTGGTGGAAACACGTTTAAAAACGGCATTCGTTTTAATGGTTCACTAATTCCAGAAACGGCTTCTTTGGAAAGTATTGAAATATTAAAAGGTAGTTCGGCTTTATTATACGGAAACGTAGCCCCAGGTGGAATTTTGAATTTAGAAACTAAAAAACCTAAATTTCAACCAGGTGGTGAAATAAGTTTTAGAGCGTCAGAATATGATTTCTATAAACCAATTATTGATATTTATGGGAGTTTAGATAAAAGTCAAACAGCTGCTTACCGATTAGTGACAAGTTATGAAACAGGAAATAGCTTTAGAGATGTTGTAACTAGTGAACGATTTTATATAAATCCTTCTTTTCAATTTAATTTGACAAAAAAAACCACTTTATTAGTTGAAGCCGATTATTTGAAAGATAGCAGAACGCCAGATTTCGGTTTAACAACAATTGATTATAATGTTGTAGCGTTGCCACGAAGAACTTTTTTAAATTTTGATTGGGCTACATTTGATAGTAAACAAGAAAGTATTGCTGCTACAATAAATCATAAGATTAATTCAAATTGGCAGTTGAAGGGGATTTTATCGTATCAAGGTTTTACCACTAATTTACTATCCAGTTCAAGACCCAACTCAGGAAATCTAACTCCAACATCACCCAATAATAATTTAGTTCAAGCCAATGGAGATTGGGTAAGAGGTGTACAAAAAGCAGATACAGAACAAGACTACACTTTTGCAGAAATAGATCTAACAGGAAATTTTAAAACAGGAACGATTAAACATTCCATTCTCTTGGGTGCAGATGCAGACAAATCAAACACAGGAACTTTAAATTATTTAACTATAAATTATTTTGATAAAATCAATATTTTTAATCCAAGTTTGGTATTAGGTAAAAATCCAACTTATAGTGCGGCTACTATTCCAATATTAAATAAAAATACTTTAGCTGATGCAGAAGTAAAACGCGCCGGATTTTATATACAAGATTTTATTGAACTAACATCTAAATTAAAAGTATTAACGGGTTTACGATACAGTTATTTAGAAAGTATTACCAATACAACTACATTTTCAACTGGTAATAATGTTGAAACTAATACTAATGACAATATTATTTCGTCAAAATTGGGAATAGTATTTCAACCTACAAAAACCAATTCAATCTTTGTCAGTTATGCAGATTCATTTGTGTTAAATACGGGAACAGATAAAAATTTTCAAGCTTTACCTCATTCAACAATAAATCAATATGAAATTGGTATTAAAAACGAGCTTTTTAAAGGTCGATTAAATGCCAATGTAACGGGGTATAGTATCAATTTTGAAAATTTAGCTCAGACTGATTTTTCAAATGGAAATCTAAATACAAATATTAAAGAATTAGCGGGTTCATACAGTAGTAAAGGAATTGAAATAGACATTTCTGGAAATTTTAAAAATTTTAGAGCTATGGCGGGTTATAGTTTTAACGAAACAAAATATACAAAAAGTAATATTTTCGATAAAGGCACTCAATTGCGTTTTGCACCAAAAAACACGGCTAATGCAAGTTTGTTTTATTCCTTTGAAAATTCAAAATTAAAAGGGTTTGAAATAGGAGTACAGTCCGTTTATATTGGCAAAATTTTAGGTGGAAGATTGCGTCCAAATAATGCATCTACTCCGGCTGAATTAGCCAGAA
This sequence comes from Flavobacteriia bacterium, assembly GCA_004293045.1. GTDB lineage: Bacteria > Bacteroidota > Bacteroidia > Flavobacteriales > Flavobacteriaceae > Flavobacterium. Next base: position 12,482 of record RDXY01000013.1, read on the forward strand.
AGCCAATTCCAGTTGCTGGATTTTTACAATTTGATGCTTCCATTGGATACACAAACAATACTTTTTCAATAAGAGCAAAATTATCGAATATTGGAAATGTTACGAGTTACTATGTTTACGATGATAATACGGTTACCCCAATAGCCCCAAGAATGATTTCAACAACCGTTTCATATAAATTTTAAAACAAATAAGCAAAATGAATTTAAAAGCTAGAAACATCCACCGCGATTTAGGTTATTTTTATATAGGTTTAATTATTTCCTTTGCAATATCAGGAATCTTAATGAACCATAGAGAGCAATTTCATGCTGAAAAATACAATGTAGAAACCAAAAATATTGAAGTTAATATGCCTAAAAAAGAGGCTATTTCTGAAGATTTCGCAAAAAATATTATCAAACAATTTAATTTGGAGGACACCTATAGAAAACACAAAGTAAAAGGTGAAACGTTACGAATTTCGTATAAAAATACCGATATTGAAGTTGATATTAATACTGGAAAGGGTGAACTTACTACCTATAATAAAACACCATTAATTAGCCAGATGATGAAATTGCATAAATCTACTTCAAATTGGTGGATTTATTATGGTGACATTTTTGGTTTGTCTTTAATAACCATTGCTATTACTGGTGCAATAATGATTCCAGCAGGAAAGTTTAGTTTTAAAAATAGAGGATGGAAATTAGCACTTGCAGGTATTGTTTTTCCTTTGGTTGTTTTGTTTTTTATTGGGTAATAGTTGTTGTTTTCTTCAGGAAAAAATAAAATGGTATTAAAAAAAAGATATTATTTGTTAAAAATAAATTTATGATTTATCTTTGAACAGAATTCACAAATAAAATTCCGGAAAACATGTTTGAATTTCAACAGTATTTAGGCTTTTTACTTTTCTTAACCATTTTAACTATAGGTTTTTGGTTAATGTTCTTTCTTGTAGGATTTGTTCAATATTGGATTGGCGGATCATTAATAGAATTATACAAAGAAAAGAAAGCAAAAAAATTAGCTGAACAAGAAAAGTAATTTTCTTAAGTTAATAAAAAATCCCGATTCGTACGAATCGGGATTTTTTTATTTTGTGTTAGAATTCTCCGCCACCGCCTTCTTGTTGTTCTAAGCTTTTTGGTTTTATTTCTTTTTCGTTTTTCAATTTATTAAATCGGTAGGTAAACGAAACCGTAACTTGTCGAACTCTCCATTGCATTTCGCTGTAAGAATTTACTGTTGGTAATTGTAAATCTTGAATTCTTTTTCTAGAATTAAAAACATCATTCACGTTAAGTGAAATAGTAGCTTTTTCTTTTAGCACATCTTTACTAAAAGCTAAATTCATACTAGCAATTCCTAATGTTTTTCCTTGTGCCGTTTTTTGTCCTGCATTATACGTTCCATTAGTTTGCCAATCAATTTTGTAAGGTAAATTTACTTTAGACGTTAATCGTGCGGTCCATGTACTAGATTTATAATTGAAGTTTTGATTAACTAAAATATTGTTAGAATTAATAAATTGATAATTCCCTTTGGTTTCATTATAAAAATAATTCACGTTTGAATTTAATTTCCACCATTTTTTTACGGTATAATTTAAGGTAACTTCCATTCCAATTCTATTGTCTTCACCTAAATTAAAAGGTGTATTTATAATTACTGGAATTCCATTAACAAACAATCCACTTTCTTTTCGTACTGTTTGAAAAGCATCAGTAGTATGATTATAATACGCTGAAGTACTAATTGTAGTTTTGTCCCATTTTCTTAAATAGCCAATATCAATTGCATCGGTAAATGAAGGGTTTAATTTTGGATCTCCAATAAATAAATTGGTATTACTAGTGTACGATGAAAACGGATTAATAAATCGATCTCTTGGACGAGTAATTCTTTTACTGTAGTTTAAGGAAATGTTTGAATCGTTATTTAATTCGTAGGTTAAAAACAAACTTGGAAAAAAGTTATTATAATTTCTAGAGTTTAAATCGTTTGTTAATAACTGATTGATTTCTAAATTGGTGTTTTCCAATCGTAATCCTCCTAAAACCGATAACTTTTTAAAGAATTTAGTACCTAATTGTGTATAAATGGCACTTACATTCTCAATGTATTCAAAATTATTAGTAAATCCAGGGATATTGGTATACGGATCATTTTGATTTATACGTTCCAATACGGCATAATTACTAGTTGAATTAGTATAACTACCTCTATATCCAGCTTCAAATTGGATGTCTTTGTTTATTGGTAAAACGTAATCCGCTTGAATTAAATTTCGGCTCTGTCTACCAATTTTTGAGGTTTTTTCATCAGAAATAAAAGTATTGGTTTCTAAAATACTTCCATAAATAGTTGAAAATTCATCTTCTTTATTCAATGAAAATGAGGCATCAATAGTTAATTTATGTCCGTCTTTTTTAAATCTCTTTAAAAAATTTGAAGTATATTCTATAGCTTCATTTTCACTAAGTGATTGATTATCTCTAAAACGCGTAAATAAAAAGTTGCTTCTATCTAATGTATAGTTTTTGTAAGTAACATCTTCAAAATTATTTCCTGAATTATTTCTATAATTTAAACTATTTGTCCAAGTTGCGGATTTGTCTTTATTTAGAAATAATTCCATACCAAAATTAGCATTGATTCCATCGCTAAATCTATTGGCTTTTCTACGCTCTTCAATATAGGTATTTGCTGCAAAATTCTCTTGATTAATCTTAGTTGTTCCAGGATTATTTCTGTCATTATAAGCTAATGTTGCAAATAAGTTATAAGTGTCTGATTTTGAATTTATATTTGCAGAAATACCTTGGTTTTTTGGATCTCCAGCGGTTGCAATTACTGTTCCGTTGATTCCTTTGTTTTTTCCTTTTTTAAGAATAATATTCAAAATCCCACCACCTCCTTCTGCATCGTATCTTGCGGAGGGATTGGTAATTACTTCTACTTTTTCAATAGCATCGGCAGGTAGCATTCTTAAAGCATCAGCGACATTTATAGCTGTTGAAGGTTTTCCATCAATTAAAACGCGTACACTTTCGTTTCCACGTAAACTAATATTTCCTTCCACATCCACGGCTACACTTGGTATGTTATCTAAAACATCACTTACCGTTCCGCCTTTTACCATTAAATCTTGCCCCACATTATATACCTTTTTATCTAACTTAATGTCAACCGACGTTTTTTCACTTCGAATTACGACCGTTTCAATTTGATTTGATTCAGATTCCAAGGCGATATTTCCCAAATTGGTATCTGTAGCAATAGTTTGATTTAGTTTTTCTTGTGTTTTAAATCCAGGAAATTCGTATTTTAAATTATAAGTTCCGTTGTTTAATTCGATACTAAAATTTCCATTTGCATCGGAAGTACCTCCAGTAATAATTTTTTTAGTATCTGATTTTGAAATCGTAATTACAGCGAATTCTATAGGTTTTGTAGTTTCTTTATCGATAATTTTACCAGTAATAATTACTTTTTTTAACGAAATTTGAGAAATGGCAGTGGAACTAACAAATAAGAATGTTAGTAGTAGCATTGATTTTTTTAACAACATATTGTTTTTATATTTTACACTACAAATGTAGTCTTTATTGTGATGAATTTTTATTAAATCTATGTTAAATGATTTTATAGTATTGATTTAATTAATTCTGTTGGCCTAGCAATTACGGCTTTATCACCATTAATTACTATAGGTCTTTCTATTAGTTTTGGAAATTGTATCAGGGCTTCAATAATTTCTTTATCGGTTAAAGTTTTTCCTTTAAAATTTTCAATCCAATCTTTTTCCTTAACTCTTATCAATTCTATTGGTTTGATTTTTAATTTTTTTATAATTGTTTCTAGCTCAATATAAGTAAGTGTTTTTTCTAAATAATGTATGGTTTCAAAAGGTTTATTAAGGTTTTCTAAGAAGCAAACACCTTCTCTAGATTTTGAACATCTTTTGTTGTGATATATAGTTAGCATAAATATTTTTTTTACAAAGGTAATAATTGTAATTTAGTGGACTTAAAAAATCGAAATATGTATATTGAACAATTGCAAAAGTTTAAAGTTAATTTATGGACATACGCAGTCATTCCCTGTCTTTTTTTAGCATTAATGGTAGTAAATTATATTTCATCAGAAGGTGTTGATACGAATGAAATAATGAAACAAATGATAAAAAAAGCAGGGGTAAACGGTACTTTTGTAATGCTCGTAGCACCATTATCATTTATGTTGTTTATTGTTTTATTTTTTAACAAATTCATTCAAAATAATTCTTTAAGAATATTAACTACATCTCGTCCCAAAATCGATTGGTCTAGAGTTTTTTTCTCATTTGGAGTTTGGGGTGGTATTACAATTTTAACAATTATTATAGGCTATTATAGCGCTCCAGAAGATTTTGTAATTCAATTTAATCCTGAAAAATTTGCTGTATTTGTAGTATTAGCTGTCGTTTTAATTCCTTTTCAAGCGAGTTTTGAAGAGTATTTATTTCGTGGGCACATGCTTCAGGGATTAGGTTTAGCTACCAAAACAAGATGGGTACCTTTATTGGTTACGTCATTTTTATTTGGAATAATGCATATTGGCAACCCAGAAGTTGATAAAATGGGTATGATTATTATGTTTTATTATATTGGAACCGGTTTGTTTTTAGGAATTCTAACTTTAATGGATGAAGGTTTAGAATTAGCATTAGGATTTCACGCAGCTAATAATTTAATTGGAGCGTTGTTGGTTACTTCTGATTGGTCGGCATTTCAAACGCATTCTATTTTAAAAGATATTTCCGTCCCAAGTGCTAATTTTCAAATAGTTATTCCAATTTTAATTTTTTTCCCAATTTTACTTTATATTTTTTCTAAAAAGTACAAGTGGAGTAATTGGAAAGCAAAACTGTTTGGAAATATAAAACCATTACAAGTAAAAGAATAATGAATCAAATTATTCATCCCGATTTTAAATTAAATGGAAAAAGTTTTACTTACATAGAACTTTTATCCGAAGCTTTATTTTTAAAAGAAAATGGACAATTATTTGAAAAAGAAATTGGGAAATTTCTCTTAGATTGGTTAAATAATGAATCATTTGTTATGGTAAAAACGTCTGGTTCTACTGGAATACCAAAGCAAATTGTCCTGCAAAAATCTTCGATGATAGCTTCGGCGAATGCTACAGGTTTGTTTTTTAACTTACAACCAAAAAACACGGCTTTGTTATGTTTGTCTGCCAATTATATTGCAGGAAAAATGATGTTGGTCCGTGCCATTACTTTAGGATTACATTTGGATACAATTGATCCAACAAGTGCACCATTAACTACAAAAAAATACAATTTTATAGCAATGGTTCCTTTACAAGTGCAAAAATCGTTATCAAAATTACATTTGGTGGATTACTTATTAATTGGCGGTACACAAGTTAGTTATAGTTTGTCAGAAAGTATTCAAAAAACCAATTGCAACGCTTTTGAATCGTATGGAATGACGGAAACCATTTCGCACATTGCCCTAAAGAAAATAGGAGAGTTGTGTTTTACTGTTTTACCAAATGTAGCCATATCTGTAGATGATAGAAGTTGTTTGGAGATTGAAGCATTAGAACTTTCTAAAGAAAAAATTATAACAAATGATATCGTAGAAATCGTAAATGCGACTCAATTTGTATTAAAAGGAAGAATAGACCATATAATTAATTCTGGCGGTATCAAACTATTTCCAGAAGAAATAGAAGAATTGATTGGAAAACACATTTCTGTGCCATTCTTTATTGCCAGTAAACCAGATGAAATTTTAGGCGAAAAAGTAATTCTAGTACTTGAAGCAATTCCGTTTTCTATTGAAAACAAGGTCTTTTCAGAATTATCAAAATACCAAATACCAAAAGAAATTCTGTTTATAGACTCATTTGAAAGAACAGAAACGCAAAAAATCAACAGAAAGAAATCATTGGATAAATTACTGTAAATATACTTTTGAATGGGTTATTTTCTTTCTACCTTAATATAAAACTGATTGGTTTTTACAGAAACGTCTTCCAGAACTACCTTTTTATCTACTTTAAGTTCTTGATTTTCAGTAGTGGCTTGTAAACGAATTATTTGTTCATTAATGATAATATCGACAGGCATTTTAAAATCAGCACTTACATTCTCCCATTTATAATTCAGTTTATTACTGGTTTTTGACAAAACCAATTTCGGAATTTTTGTAGTCGTTAAATAGTGCTGAAATACGGAAGTTAAATCGATACCGCTTTCTTTGTTAAAAAAATCAATTACCGTTTTTGTGTCAATAATTTGCTTTTTATAGGTTTCAGAGTAATTATATAAAAGTTTCCACCATTTTTCATCATCATTAATAATGTGTCGAATAGTATTTAGTAGTAAGGCACCTTTATAATACATATCGCCACTTCCTTCTCGGTTGACACCAAATTGACCAATAATTGGTCGATCATTACTTACGTTTTTCGCTTGACCGTTAATGTATCTCATTGCTTGTTCATATCCTTTAACACATTCAATAAATACAGTTTCTGTGTAGGTAGTAAAGCCTTCGTGAATCCACATATCAGCAATGTCTTTACTTGTAATACTGTTACCAAACCATTCGTGCCCGGTTTCATGAATCGTAATATAATCGAAAAACATACCGGCACCTGTTCCTGATAAGTCCATTCCAAGATACCCTTTTTTGTACTTATTTCCGTATGCGACAGCACTTTGGTGTTCCATACCTAAATAAGGCGTTTCCACTAATTTATACCCATCTTCAAAAAATGGATATTTTCCAAATTTACTTTGAAAGCAATTCATCATAGGATTCACATCAGTGTCAAAATGTTTACGAGCTGTTTCTTCGTTGTAACGCAACACATAATAATCTAAATCTAACCCTTCATGGTTGTCGTGAATATGTACATAATCGCCAATGTTTACTGTAATATCATAATTATTAATTGGGTTTTTTACTTCCCAATCCCAACGCGTATAGCCGTCATTTAAATCGGTTGCACCTAAAAATCTTCCGTTGGAAACATTCATTAATCCGTTTGGTACGGCTACTTTTATGCTGGCACCATTATCTGGTTCATCGGTTTGAGAATCTTTGCACGGATACCATAAACTCGCACCAGTTCCTTGTACCGCCACACCAATCCAAGGATTTTGTTTTTTATCTTTTGTAAAGACAAAACCACCATCCCAAGGTGCATTTTTAGCAATAATTGGATTTCCAGAATAGTGGAATGTAAGGGTTTGAGTTGTTCCCTTTTTTAATTCTTCAGGAAAATCTATGAAAACAGCGTTGAATTCTCTTTTGTAATTTAACTTTTTATTGTTCCAAACAATAGATTCAATTTTCATGTTCTCAAATAAATCGACTTGAATTTTAGATGTATTATCATCAACTTTAAAAATGATTTCGTTATATCCAATGATTGATTTTTCAGTAGGATTAATTTTGATATCTAAGTTATATCGCAACACATCATAACAGGTTCTTTCTTCACGAAGTCCGCCTTGAAGAGAATCTTTTCGAGAAAACTCTTGCGCTTTCGTTTGATTGAAAACCAATATAAAAAAGGAAAATAGAAGTGTTTTTTTCATAGTATTAAAATAAATAACTTTCATTTGTATCGATAGAAAATAAATTTACAACCTTTATTTATAATTATAGATAATATTTCTTGTTGAACGTAAACGTGAATTCATAATAAATTAGCAATCCTGAAAAATTTAAATTAGCTGTCAGTTTTATTTTTAAAAGTTATTTTTCTAAAATTGTTTATCTGCACAAAAGCAAAACTCAAAATAGCTATAAAAATGAATGATATTTCAGAATCTTCATTTCCATTCAATCCTTCATAAGAAATCAAAAATAAATAATATAAAAGAGGAAAAGAAAAGATTGTAATAAAGATGTTTTGTAAAAGAATTGTCGAAAATTGAATGTATTTCATTTTGAAGTATATCAATAGTAAAATAGCTAAACAAATTGTTAAAACAAATATTTCAAAAGGAACAATTTCTTTTAGTCCTGATTTATTTATTGGATAATATAATCCACTAAACAAATATAATAATGCAATATTAAAAAATGATAAATAATATACAATTCCAAATAGGAGTGTAAATAATTCTAGAAATATTCGATTCTTAATTGTCATTTTTTTAATATTTTTTTTCTGTCATAGTTATAATTTAAAGATGCTTTCAGTATAATAAATTTATGTTCTTTAATAATAACTTATAACTAAACACTGCCAACTAAACCTGTATTACACCTAAATTAAATTTCTTTTCAATAGGCGCGTGGTTGGCGGCTTCAATACCCATAGAAATCCAAGTTCTGGTATCTAATGGATCAATAATAGCATCGGTCCATAATCTGGAAGCCGCATAATACGGTGACACTTGGGCATCGTATTTGGCTTTTATTTTATCAAATAACTCTTTTTCTTTAGCTTCATCTACCACTTCTCCTTTGTTTGTTAAGGAAGCGGCTTCAATTTGTGCTAATACTTTTGCGGCTTGTGTACCACCCATAACGGCTAACTCAGCACTTGGCCAAGCAAAAATTAATCGTGGGTCGTAAGCTTTTCCACACATAGCATAATTTCCAGCACCGTATGAATTTCCAACTACAACTGTAAATTTTGGCACAACAGAATTGGCTAAAGCATTTACCATTTTGGCACCATCTTTAATAATACCACCGTGTTCCGATTTGCTTCCTACCATGAAACCTGTCACGTCTTGTAAAAAGACTAACGGAATTTTCTTTTGGTTGCAATTCGCAATAAATCGAGTCGCTTTATCCGCACTTTCCGAATAAATGACACCACCAAATTGAATTTCACCTTTTTTAGTTTTAGAAACCAAACGCTGATTCGCAACAATTCCTACAGCCCAACCCTCAATTCTAGCATATCCAGTAATTATGGTTTGTCCGTAACCGGCTTTGTACTCATCAAACTCTGAATGATCCACCAAACGTTTGATAATTTCATTCATATCATATGGATCAGTACGTAATTTAGGTAAAATTCCGTAAATATCTTTGGGTTCTAATGCAGGTTTTACAGGTGTTTCTCTGTTAAATCCAGCTTTGTTATAATCACCAATTTTTGAAACAATACTTTTAATTCTGTCTAAAGCATCGGCATCATCTTTGGCTTTAAAATCGGTAACACCTGAAATTTCGCAATGTGTCGTTGCGCCTCCAAGAGTTTCATTATCAATGGTTTCGCCAATTGCGGCTTTCACTAAATAACTTCCGGCTAAGAAAATACTTCCTGTTTTGTCTACAATTAAAGCTTCGTCACTCATAATTGGCAAATACGCGCCACCAGCTACACAACTTCCCATAACGGCAGCAATTTGGGTAATTCCCATGCTACTCATAATGGCGTTGTTTCTAAAAATTCTACCGAAATGTTCTTTATCTGGAAATATTTCGTCTTGCATAGGTAAATAAACCCCTGCCGAATCTACCAAGTAAATAATCGGTAAACGATTTTCCATAGCAATTTCTTGCGCTCTTAAATTCTTTTTTCCGGTAATTGGAAACCAAGCCCCTGCTTTTACAGTAGCATCATTAGCTACTACAATACATTGTTTGCCTTTAATATACCCTATTTTTATGACCACACCACCGGAAGGGCACCCTCCGTGTTCTTCATACATACCTTCTCCAACAAATCCTCCAATTTCAATGCTTTTCGCGTTGTCGTCTAACAAATAATCAATACGTTCACGAGCCGTCATTTTACCTTCGGCATGTAATTTATCTATACGTTTTTGTCCGCCACCTAATTTTACTTTCGCAAATTTTTGTAGCATATCTGAAACTAATAACTTGTTGTGATCTTCGTTTTTATTGAAATTAATATCCATATTTTATAAGTCTAATTCGAAAGTTTGTCTAAATAATTCAATGTTGGGATTTAACTCCTTAAAATGTTTGTATTTTTCTTCGTTGGTATAAATTACTTTAGGTTTGTAGGTTTCCATTACGGTAATTTTAATTTTAACATCGTAATTGCGTAAATTGGTTTTCAAGTAGCTAATTAATTCTGAATTAGTATTTTCAAAATCTTCTTTAGAGCCCTGATTTGGAAATTCTAACAAAATATTGGTTCCCATTAAAACGGGCTTACTTAATCGCATATAACTTGCGAATAACTTTTTCCCTTTAGTTTCTAAAATTTCAATATAATCATTCCAATGTTTTATGGCGTCTTCTTGTGTGAAAGGATCGGCTAAATGTTCACCAACAGCTACTGTTTCTGTTTTGGCTAAATTTGAACTATCTACTTTTTGTTTTAAACCTTTAATAGATAAAGAGGAAATTCGATTACTAGTATCTATTGTAGGCGTAAGTTTTTGTTGTATTTGTTCAATTTTTGCTTCCACTTTTTCTTCCACATTTGGAACTTCTTCCTGAGGAACAGCTTTTATCTCAGGTTCTGAAACAATTTGTGGTTGAATTGATATTTGTGGAGATTGACTTTTTTGAGTTGAATCAAAGAAAGTTGAAGGTATTATATAGTACTTAGCTTTTTTTTTTCGGCATCATGTGTTAATGAAGCCAATTGCATAAGTGTAAGTTCCACAAACAACCGTTGATTTTGACTCACTTTATATTTTAAATCGCATTCATTAGCAATAGCAATCCCTTGTAATAAAAACTCTTGAGAAGCTTTTTGTGTCTGAACAGCAAATTCTTGTTGGGTTTGTTCGCTAACTTCTAACAACGAAAGTGTTGCTGGATTTTTACAAACCAATAAATCTCTAAAGTGTGAAGCTAAACCAGCAACAAAGTGGTGTCCGTCAAATCCTTTCGATAAAATATCGTTGTAGGTTAAAAGTAATTGCGGAATATTGTTTTCTAAAATTAAATCGGTAACTTTTATATAATAATCGTAATCTAACACGTTTAAATTTTCAGCAACCGCTTGACGTGTTAAATTATTTCCGCAATATGAAACCACTCTGTCAAATATAGACAAGGCATCACGCATGGCACCATCCGCTTTTTGCGAAATGATACGTAAAGCTTCTTCTTCAAACTGCACATTTTGATTTTGAGCAATTTCCATTAAATATTCTTTGGTGTCGTTTATCGTAATTCGTTTAAAATCGAAGATTTGACAACGAGACAATATAGTAGGAAGAATTTTATGTTTTTCAGTCGTAGCTAAAATAAAAATAGCGTGCTTTGGTGGTTCTTCTAATGTTTTTAAAAACGCATTAAATGCCGAAGCAGAAAGCATGTGCACCTCATCAATAATATACACTTTATATTTACCGGTTTGTGGAGGTATTCTAACTTGGTCGATAATACTTCTAATATCATCAACACCATTATTAGACGCAGCATCTAATTCAAATACATTGAAAGAGAAATCTTCATTCGGATCATCGTAACCTTCTTGGTTGATTTTTCTGGCTAATATTCTGGCACAAGTTGTTTTTCCAACACCACGAGGACCTGTAAAAAGTAATGCTTGCGCTAAATGGTTGTTTTCAATGGCATGCAACAAAGTATTGGTTATAGCAAGTTGCCCAATAACATCTTTAAATGTTTGAGGTCTGTACTTTCTGGCTGATACTATAAATTGTTCCATAACGTATTATTGATAGCAAATATAGATTTAAAAAGTGAAAATTCAAAAGTGAAAAGTGAAAAGTTATTAAAAATTTGTTATACATAAACTTAATAACTCAGATTGTTGAAATTTATAAAATTTATATGATTTCTATAATCTGTGTTTCTAAATTTTATTCAGAAAATCAATTAAATTCATAAAAAACGCCCAATTTAAATTATCTTTGCCAAGCAGACCGCCTTATCGCTCCGATTTATCGGGGAGGAAAGTCCGGACACCACAGAGAAGCATAGCGGGTAACGCCCGTCTGCCGATACCTATCGGTAAGGACAAGTGCAACAGAAAGTATGTACAGGTTAAGCTGTAGTGAAACCAGGTAAACTCTATGCGGTGAAATTTCAAGTATATCAGCATGTAAGGGCTTCTCGTCCGTTGTTGAAGGGTAGAAAGATAGATTCCGCGAGTAATTACGGAACTAGATAAATGATAAGGCTCCGATTTTTCGGAGACAGAATCCGGCTTATAGGTCTGCTTTTTTTAAATAAAATGTTAATAATTAATTCTTAATTACTTAATAACTTTTCTCGAATTAACTTTAAGTTAATATTAGAGTGTTAATTTTGCAACGAAATTTTAATAATAATAAAAATGGCTTTAAAAGATATTTTAAATTTTTTCTCTCCGAAGGATAAAACATTCTTTCCTTTATTTGAACAAGCAACTCATAAATTAACAAAACTTTCCGAGTTTTTACATGAAGCAGCAAATGCTACTAAAAATGACCGCGATATTTATTTTACTAAAATTGATGAATTGGCAGAAAATATTGAAAAAACATCTCATACGATGAATTTAGAGTTGAGTAAAAACTTCATTACTCCTTTTGATAGAGAAGATATTCATGCTTTGATGTCCACGATTGAAGATGTTTCCAGTAATTTACAAGAAGCATCTAATAGAATTAGAATGTATCAGGTTGAAAAAATCAGCAAATCCATTAGAAAAATTACAGAAATTAATTTAGAAGCTTGTCAACTCATTACAGTATCTGTAAAGGAATTGAAAGAAATGAAAGATTTTAAAAATGTATTTGAATGCGTGAAGAAAATCAATAAATTAGATAGAAAATCAGATTCTGTTTTTGAAAAAGCCATCTCAGATATTTTTGAAAATGAAACGGATGTTAAAAATATTATCAAATATAAAGAAGTATTAGCGTCTTTAGATAAAGCTACAGACAAATGTAAAGCAGTGGCTAGAGTTCTAGAAGCCGTTGCAGTTAAACATTCTTAATTAAGTATTATGTTTACACTTTTAATAGTAATTATTATAATTGCATTGTTATTTGATTTGGTAAATGGATTTCACGATGCGGCCAATTCAATTGCAACAGTTGTTTCTACAAAAGTATTAACACCAACGCAAGCTGTGGTTTGGGCCGCTTTTTTTAATTTAGTTGCGTATTGGGTGTTTGATATGAGTGTAGGAAATACGGTTGCTAAAACAGTAGATAATTCTGCAATTACACTTTGGGTTATTTTAGCTGGACTAATAGCGGCAACGCTTTGGAATTTATTAACTTGGAAATTAGGTATTCCGTCTTCTTCTTCTCATACACTTATTGGTGGATTTGGTGGTGCTGCAGTCGCACATGCTGGTTTTGATGTTTTAAATTCTACCGAAATTTTAAAAACAATTGCATTTATATTTTTAGCTCCTGTAATTGGGGGGCTAATTTCTTATTTGATTGCAATGGTTACCATTCAAAGGAAATTTGTTATAAAAATTACCATTTCAATTTTACTTTCAATACTTACTGTATATGTTACCTATAGTTTAAAAGATGCTTTAGATATTAAACCAATTATGATTTGGATTATTGGAGTACTTTTAGGACTTTTCATAATAGTTTACTGTTGGTACGAAATTGTTCATGGTAAAAATCCATCGCATACCAAAGAAGGGAATATGTATAAAAAATTACAATTACTTTCTTCAGCCGCTTTTTCTTTAGGTCATGGTGGTGCCGATTCTCAAAAAGTAATGGGAATTATTTGTGCCGCTTGTATTGTTTATGCAAATTCTTATAGAGGTGGAACAGATACGGATATGCCAAATTTTGTTAAAGAGTACAACTTATTGCATACTACCGAAATTTTACAAATAAAATACAGTAATGAAGAAGGAAATTTGAAAAAATTTAAACCTTCTGTTGGTATTTTTGGTAACGATACCATTTATTTGGACGGGAAGAAAATAGTAGATGTTTCCTCAAACGAAACTATTTATTCTGATGAAAAGTTATCTACTAAAGTTTCTAAAACGAATCCATTTTTAATGGCATTGGAAAACGAAAAAGTAAACGTTAACAACTTTGAAAAAGTTTCTAAAAAACTGGCAAAACTTGAAGTGTATTCGGATAAAAAAGAAGTGAAAGATGTAGTAACTAATGAAATAATTTTTAGTGACAATAAGATCAACCCTAACTATAGATATGCGAAAATTTTCTCAAAATATATTGATGAAAACGGAAATCTTTTGGAAGGACATAAATTAGAAACAAAAGTTACTAAAGAAACTATGCCAACTTGGATTGCTTTTGGGTGTTATTTAATGATTGGAACAGGTACTTTAATGGGGGGTTGGAAAATCGTAAAAACTATGGGAACTAAAATCACTAAAGTTACTCCATTAGAAGGTGTTTGTTCTGAAACCGCAGGTGCATTAACTTTGTTTACAGTATCACAAATGGGCGTACCCGTTTCTACAACACATACGATTACAGGTTCTATTATTGGAGTAGGGGCTACCAAACGTTTAAGTGCGGTAAGATGGGGAGTAACCATTAGCTTATTATGGGCTTGGATATTAACCATTCCAGTATCTGCAATTATTGGAGCATTATTGTATTATATTACTACATTGTTTTCATAAAAATATAAATTCTACAAAAAAACCGATTTTCATTGAAAATCGGTTTTTTTGTTTCGTCATTTGTTAAAATTAACATAAAAATTTTAGCATTCAAGTAACATAAATGTATATTTAAAGTCTTATAAAAAAACTAACTAAAAAAATAGTATTATGTTGAAAAAATCAATACAAATTTTATTTTGCTTTTTACTTTTAAGCACTTTTGACAGTGTAGCTCAAAAAAAAGACCAGAAAGGCAAAAATGCTCCTGCTGCACCTCCTGCTGCTGATGCCAAAAAACCAGAAGCCAAAAAGGAACCAAAACCTTACAAAAAAGTAATTGATTCTACAGCCGTTACGCAAAAAGGATTAATTGATGTTCATAAAGTAGCAGATAAATATTTATTTGAAATTTCTGAATCCTTAATTGGAAAAGAAATCATGACTATAACCCGATATTCTAAAACACCAGCTGGTGGTGGAATTTTTGGTGGTGAAGAAATTAATAGACAAGTAGTTCGTTTTGAAAAAGGAATGAACAATACCATTTTATTACGTTCTATTACTTATGTAATTATGACTCCAGATGAGGACAAACCCATTACAAAATCAGTAAAAAATTCTAGTGCCGATCCAATTATTGGAATTTATGACATTTTAGCATATAAAAAAGACGAATCAGGTAAAAACAATGTCGCTAGTGTTATTGATATGACTGCAGCTTTCGATTCCGATGTACAAACGTTTTCTTTGAATTCAATTAACAAGCAAATGTTAAGCATTCAGGCATTTCAAAAAGACAAATCGTTTATTCAATTTGTAAAAAGTTTTCCAATCAATACGGAAATTAGAACTACCAAAACGTTTACAACTGTAGCGCCTCAAATTTCAAGAACGCCAATGCCAAAAATTGGAGTTGATTTTCCAGCCGCTCTTGATGCGGGTGTAGTGACAATGGAATTAAATACCTCGTTTATTTTATTACCAGAAAATCCAATGCGTAAACGTACTTTCGATAAAAGAGTGGGGTATTTTGCCAATGGATATGATGTTTTTGAAGAAGACTCACAAAAAGCAGATACAGATGTTTTTGCAGTAAGATGGCGCTTAGAGCCTAAAAATGAAGAAGATGCTCAAAAACAAAAAAATGGTGAATTAATTGAACCTAAAAAACCAATTGTTTACTATTTAGATCCCGCAACACCAGATAAATGGAAACCATTCATCAAACAAGGTATTGACGATTGGCAAGCTGCATTTGAATTTGCAGGTTGGAAAAATGCCATTCGTGGTGAATATTGGCCAGAAAACGATCCAACTATGAGTTTAGAAGATGCTCGTTTTTCTGTATTGAGATATTTTGCTGCAGAAATTCAAAATGCATACGGACCTAATGTACACGACCCAAGAACGGGTGAAATTATGGAAAGTCATATTGGTTGGTACCACAATATTATGAGTTTATTACGTGATTGGTACTTAATTCAAACGGCTGCCGTAGATCCAAATGCAAGACATAAAAAATTAGATGACAAATTAATGGGCGAATTAATTCGTTTTGTGGCGGCTCACGAAGTAGGTCACACGCTTGGATTGCGTCATAATATGGGAGCAAGTAATGCTACTCCAGTAGAAATGTTGAGAGATCCAGAGTTCCAAAAGAAAAACGGTCATACTTCTTCTATTATGGATTATGCACGTTTCAATTATGTAGCACAACCTGAAGATAATGTTAAAGATTTGTTTCCAAGAATTGGAGATTATGACAAATGGGCAATCAAATGGGGATATTCTTATTTTAAAGATGCTGCCGATGAAAAAGTGGAAAAAGCATTGTTAAATGAAATGACTAAAGATGCTTATAAAAACAGAAGACTTTGGTTTGGTACGGAAACCAATCCATACGATCCACGTTATCAAACTGAAGATTTAGGAGATAATGCTATGAAAGCATCTGCTTATGGAATTAAAAATTTGAAAAGAATTTTACCTAATTTAACGGAATGGAGTAAAGAAAACGGGGAAGATTATTCTGAATTAGAAGGATTATATAATTCGTTAGTTGGACAGTTTAGAAGATATATGGGACACGTAACTAAAAACGTAGGTGGGGTGTATGAAAATCCTAAAACCTATGATATGGCTGGAAATGCCTACGAAGTTACGCCTTCTGCAATTCAAAATGAAGCAGTAGCCTTCTTAAATGAGCAATTGTTTAAAACGCCAACTTGGTTATTAAATCAAAATATCAATTCTAAAATAAAAGGCGATGTTGGTGTGGATGCGATTAAGAGTATGCAAGACGCTACTTTGTCAAGTTTATTATCTAACGATAGATTGGTTCGATTAATTGAAACATCTTCTTTAAACAAAGCCAATTATTCAGTTGATGAATTAATTTCAGATTTAAGAAGAGGTATTTTCTCAGAATTAAAAGCGAATACAGCTATTGATATGTACAGAAGAAACCTTCAAAAAGTATTTGTTAGTAGAGTTATTGATGTTGCGTTAGCTGATAAAACCGCTACAGGAAATTTTGATGGAAAAAGAATTAGTGTTTTAGATACCGATATTCCTTCTATTGCTAAAGGACAATTGGTGGAATTAAAAGCCCAATTGAAAAAAGCGAGTGCTGTTGCTACAGATCGTTTAACTAAATTTCACTTAAATGATTTGGTTGCACGTATTGAAAATGCTATGAAACCAAAGCAATAAATTTCGACCTGTTAAGTTTTTCAACTCGACAGGTCGAATTTTTTTATCTAATTTGTTAGTCTTCTTTTTGTCCCATCATCATTAAATAGGCCTTTAAAAACCCATCAATTTCACCGTTTAAGACGGCTTCAGAATCGGAGGTTTCAAATCCAGAACGCACATCTTTAATTAGTTTGTAAGGATGTAAAACGTAGTTTCTAATTTGCGAACCCCATTCAATTTTCATTTTTCCGGCTTCAATATCATCACGTTGTGCCAATTGTTTTTTCAATTCAATTTCATACAATTGCGATTTTAACATTTGTAACGCACGAGAACGGTTATCATGTTGCGAACGCGTTTCGGAACATTGAATCTGAATTCCAGAAGGTTTATGATATAATTGAACCTTAGTTTCTACTTTATTTACATTTTGTCCACCAGCACCACTAGAGCGGGCTGTTGTAATTTCAATATCTGCAGGATTAATTTCAATTTCAATGGTATCATCCACTAAAGGATACACATATACCGAAGCAAATGAAGTATGGCGCTTCGCATTACTGTCAAAAGGTGAAATTCGTACCAAGCGATGCACGCCATTTTCTCCTTTTAAGTATCCAAAAGCAAAATCACCTTCAATTTCTAATGTTACGGTTTTTATACCGGCAGCATCGCCTTCTTGATAATTCAGCTCTTTTACTTTATACCCTTGTTTTTCAGCCCACATTAAGTACATTCGCATCATCATGCTTGCCCAATCGCAACTTTCTGTTCCTCCAGCACCTGCGGTAATTTGAAGTACAGCACTTAAATTATCACCTTCTTCCGAAAGCATATTTCTAAATTCTAAATCTTCAATATGAGTGATTGTTTTCTCAAAAATGGCATCTAATTCTGCTTCAGAAAGGGCGTCTTCTTTGTAAAAATCATAAGTCAGTTGCAATTCTTCAGCTAAATCTTCACAATGTGTATAGTCGTCTACCCATTTTTTCTTCGAACGTAAATTTCTAACTACAATTTCTGCTTGTTTGGCATGGTTCCAAAAATCGGGAGCAAAGGTTTTTTCTTCTTCGTTACTTATTTCTACAAGCTTGGCATCAACGTCAAAGATACCTCCTTAACGCACCAAGGCGATTAATAATGTCTTTTATTTGTTCGGTATTTACCATTTTATTTGTAATTTTACAGAACAAAAATAGACTATTTATACGATTTATGGAAATTAATTTATTCAGCGATACGGTTACCAAGCCCACTCCAGAAATGTTACAATATATGTTTAACGCGAAAGTGGGTGATGATGTTTTTAAACAAGATCCGACAGTTAATGAATTGGAAGCGTCTTTAGCTGATTTATTTGGTAAAGAAGCCGCTTTGTTTTTTCCTTCCGGTACGATGGCAAATCAAACCGCTATAAAATTACATACCAATCCGGGTGACGAATTAATTTGTGATAAATGGGGACACGTTTTTTTATACGAAGCGGGTGGAGTAGCCTTTAATAGTGGAGTTTCGTGTAATTTAATTGACGGAAATCGAGGTATGATTACGGCGGAGCAAGTAGAAAAAGCAATAAACGATCCTGAGTTTTATCACGCACCAATGACTAAGTTAGTCTGTGTAGAAAACACTACAAATAAAGGTGGCGGCGCTTGTTATGATATAGAAGAATTAAGAAAAATAAAAGAAGTTTGCACCAAACATAATCTAAAATACCATTTAGACGGCGCCCGACTTTGGAACGCTTTAGTAGCTAAAAAACAACATCCAAAACTGTATGGCGAATTGTTTGATACCATTTCTGTATGTTTATCAAAAGGATTAGGAGCACCAGTTGGTTCGGTTTTGTTAGGTACAAAAGAAGATATGAAACGCGCGCTTCGAATTCGAAAAATATTTGGTGGCGGTATGCGTCAAGCGGGTTATTTGGCAGCGGCTGGAATGTATGCGTTACAAAATAATATTTCTCGATTAGAAGAAGATCATAAAAAAGCTAAAGAATTAGGAAGTGTTTTAGAAACGCTACCTTTTGTTTATAAAGTAGAGCCAATTGAAACCAATATTGTAATTTTTACTCTAAAAAGCAATGTCAATGAAACGCAATTTATTGATAAACTTAAAGAGAAAAACATCAATATCAGCAATATGGGGCAAGGCAAATTACGAATGGTTACTCACTTGGATTACAAACAAGTAATGCACGATTATGTAAGGGAAGTTTTGAGTAAAATTAGTTTATAGATAGGTACGCTGATTTTACAGATTTTGTCGATTTTCATAAATTATATAAATCTTTTTAATTTGTTAAATCTGTGTTGCCATTATTTTAAATCTCAATTTCCAAAGCAAAACAATTTTTACCGTCTTTTGTTATCAAGAATGAATTTTCAGTATGATGAATTTCAATTGCATCATTATAATTTAATTCTTGTAAGTAATTTAAGTTTAATCCTTTAATTGAATTACTTAATACCATTTCTACGTTGGCAACATCCAAACACCATTCTAAGTATTTAACATTGTTGGCGTGATTTACAATATCAATATCAGATAAAATAATTTTTCTTTCGTTTTTATGTGTAAATACTTCAGGAATAGTTATTTTATGAATGGGTTGTGAAATACTATCTGTATCATATTTTTCAAAATGCGTATGGGTTAATGCTAAATTATCTGGTCGTCTGGTAGTAGTATTTATTACCACCCAAAAAGTTTCGCAACCTATAAGTTTTTCTTCGTTTAAATACATTTCTAAACAACGAATGGAGCGCGAATTTTCTAAGGTTTTAATCCAGGTTTTTATGGTAATAACATCTTTCCATTTTGGTAATTTTGATATTTCAATTCGCATTCTACTTAACACCCAAGCTTGTTGATGTTGTTGCATGTCTAAATAGCTAATTCCACCTAAATCGGCATGAATACCCGCAACTATTTGAAATAAATTACAAATTTCGGTATGTTTTAAAAAGCCGTTAGGGTAGCAATGTTGAAAACCAATTTCAAAATTTTGTTTGTATATAGAAGTAAAGTTAGATGAAATCGGCATAATTAATTAAATTCAAATCCAAGAGTTAGTTGAATAGCATTTGAATTCCCAAAATATTTCTGGTCAGTATCATTTGCATTTAATCTATTAAAATACTTTATGTAATTAATACCAAAATAAGCAGTATAGGTAGTATTAAAATTATAATCTAAATAGGATCCAATTTTAATTTCATTACCGTTTTGTTTTGCAATAGTTTTTCGTTCTTCATTTTTAAATTTAATATTCGCTGCTGCAAACTGTATAAATGGGACTATTGTAAATTTTGTGTTTAATGTTATATTTTGCGAAGCTTCTACAAAATAGCAATGTTTCTTCATGTATTCAAAATTACCAATTACAGCTTTATTTTTTAAGTTGAATTGATTGTATTCATATCCAAATGATAAATTGGTTTGATAAACTTTAATAAATGTGAAATTAGAACTAAAACCTACGCCACCACTAAAATCTTTGGCAAAAAAATTATTTCCAAAATAAATGGGAGAATTACTACCCAGTCTTAAACTAGGTTCTAAATTAACAATTTTAGTTTCTTTTTTTATTTGTGAAAAGGATGAAACTGAAAATAATACAAGTACAATTATTTTTTTCATTAGTAAGTGATAACGTGGTTCAAAGGGATAGTTGCTATGCTCAAATTTTCAATAAAATTTTGCTTGGAATTATTATTTAAATCTTTAATTGTGTATTTTAATATAAAATTTTGATTTTTCTTTAAAGAATAATTAAAAATTGGATAATTTACTTCTGGTGTTGAAAAGTCAATAACACCGGTATATTTTGATGCGATAACTTCAATTTTATCAATAATTTTATTAGAATTTACTTGATTTGGAGTAATATTAAAATCTGCTACATCTTCTAGTTTAAACATAGTAATTGTTCCAAAATCAAAATTAAAATTTTGAATGGTATCAGTGGTAATATTAATAATGTCATATGATAAATAGGAAGGATTATTAATATGTATTGCAAAAGTAGAAACGGGTTTAAATATTTTTAATTCCACCCTTCCATTTTCATCAGATTTTTTATGATAAACATCATCATCTACATTATAAATAACATAAGAGTTAAAATCAGAACTAATACTAGTTTCTATGTTTGGTGTAGGTATCGCGTTTTTATCTTCAAATTTAAAAGAAAGATTTATTATGGTTTCTCCATCATAAGGAATACCACATGAGGACAAAATCAAAACCACTAAAACTAATATTTTTTTCATTTTGTTTTTTTTAAATAATTATAATGATTTTTTTTTATCATAAATTACTATTAATTTATCAATATCATTAATTAGGGTAGCAGTTTTAGTTTCATAATCATACCAAACCGCATTTTCAGTACGCTTAAACCAAGTCATTTGTCTTTTTGCAAATCGGCGTGTGTTTTGTTTGATTTGTTCTTTGGCAAATTCTAATGTACATTTTCCTTCAAAATAATCGAACAATTCTCTATAACCCACTGTTTGTAATGCATTTCGTTCTTTATGCGGAAGTAATTGTTTTACTTCTTCCACCAAGCCAGCATTGAACATTAGTTCTACGCGTTGGTTAATTCGGTCGTACATGATTTCTCTGTCGGTTTCTAAACCAATAATAATTGGAGTGAAATTGCGTTTGATGCTTCTTTTTCCAATAAAATAGGAATAGGGTAGGCCACTTCCAATACAAACCTCTACAAAACGTTTCATACGTTGCGGATTTTGTAAGGTTTGCGGATTTTCTAATTTCAGTTTTTTATAATAATCGGGGTCTAAATTTTGTAATTGATCTTGAAGAAACGTGATGCCTAAAGTATCAAATTTGCGGTTAATTTCTGTACGAACACCATCCTCAATATCTGGAAATTCATCGAAACCTTTCAAAACGGCATCTACATATAAACCAGAACCACCCACCATAATTTGGATGTTGTTTTTAGCGAAAAGTTCGTCTAATTTTTCAAGGGCTTCTTTTTCAAAATCGCCTACGGAATACTTATCAAAAATCGATTTATTTTGAATAAAATGATGTGTTGTAGAAGCCAATTCAACTTCCGAAGGAACGGCAGTTCCAATATACATTTCTTTAAAAAATTGTCTACTATCGCACGAAATGATTTCGCAACCAAAATGTTGTGCCAAAGCTATACTTAAGGAAGTTTTTCCTATGGCTGTGGGTCCGATAATAGTTATGAGATAGTTCAATTTTTAAAATATATTTTTATCTAAACATATCCATTCCTGGAATACTTGGCATGCCGGATTGCGCTACTGCTGCTATTTCGGCTTCGTTTACGTTAGTAGCTTTTATAATGGCTTTGTTTAAAACGGTAACCAAATAGTCTTCTAACATTTCTTTGTCTTGTAACAATTCATCCGAAATTTTGAAGTTTTTAATTTCTCTGTTGGCTGTTAAAGTCACTTGTAATAAACCGTCATTACTTTGTTCGTCCACTAAAACGCTGTTTAATCTGTTTTTAGTTTCTTCCATTTTTTGTTGGGTTTCTTTTAATTTACCCATCATTCCCATTAAGTCCATTTTGTATGTGTTTTAATTTTTTAATTTCTTCTTTAATTATAATTCCTTTATAAACGTACAACGTTTCTTATGATATTCTGGATCAAAATTTTTCCATAAATTATGTACGGCGTGATTTTCTTCTAATTCAGGTGTTCGAATGCAATTTACTACTCCAATTTTCTTAAAACTGATGTGGTTTTCATTAAATAAAATAGCGGTAACCCCTTTACTTTGGTATTCGGGTAATACGCCAATTAAATAAAACACGGCAGTTTTACATTTGTTTTTTGCTTTTAATAAATGTAAGAAACCTGTTGGAAATAGTTTGCCTTTTGATTTTTGTAGTGCTTCAGCAAAATCTGGCATTACTATACTAAATGCTACCATTTTTCCTTCTTTATCCATCACAAACTTAATAAATTCGGGATTGATAAACGAAATGTATTTCTTTTTAAAATAGTCAATTTGAATGTCGTTAATAGGCACAAACGATTGCAAAGAGGCATAACTCCCATTGAATAATGCAAACATTTTGTCTACGTACGGCATAATGTCTTTGGTTTTTGTAAAATTCAAATGGGTTAAATCGTATCTTTTTTCAATCATATCGGCTACGCGTTGAAAATTTGTAGCATCAATATTTGAAAAAGGAAACTTACTTTCTAAATATACTTTTTCTTTAACAAAGCCCAATTGCTCAAAATGTGTAGCATAATAAGGAAAATTATACCACGTAATCATTAGTCCTCTTTCTTCAAAACCATCAATTAAACAGCCCACTTTATCCAAATTTGAAAATCCCATAGGACCTTCAATATGCTCTAAGTTATTTGCTGCGCCAAAAGCCATTACTTTATCTAAAAGGGCTTTCGTAACTTCAATATCATCAATAACATCAAACCAACCAAATCGTACTTTCTTTTTACCTAAAAGGGTTACTTCATCCCAATTGATAATCGCCACCACACGACCAATAATTTTATTGTTCTTATAAGCCAAATAAAAATGAGTATCGGCGGTTTGAAAAACAGGATTTTTGCTTTTATCAAAGCTGTCTAATTCTTCTTGAATAATTGGTGGCACCCAATATTTGTTATCTTTGTATAACTCAAAAGGAAATTTAATAAATTCCTTCAATTCTTTTTTCGAGAAAATTTCTTTTATTTCTATCATTATTCCACCCCGTCTTTTCTTTTGTTTTTCGCTGCTTTTTTGTCCATTTTCTTATCCATTTTACTTCTTGTGCCGGGTTTGTCCATTTTTACTTCTTTGTAATTTTTAGTAAAACGCCAAGTGAAACCAACACCACCATAAAATATTCCTGGCGTATTTTTTATGCTGGTACCAATAGCTGCATCAAATTGCATGTCTTTTTTATGCAAATAAGCAGCACCTAATCTGAAAATACCATCACTATAATATTTACCATTGTAGCCTTGATTTTCAAGAAAAACTGATAAATTTTGATTGATTCCGTGTGTTACGGTTAAAATATAATCGATACTGGCAAAATCAGTTCCTATTTTGTTGTAAATTAAGTTGGTTACTAAAACCGTTCTGTCTCCAAAATGATTTTGAGCAATAGCCATAACTTTAGGACTATATTTTGCTTCCATTACGGTAGTATTCGCAAACAAATTAGTTTCAGAAAAGTTGAAATTGGCACCTGCATAAGCAGAAAACGCAGGAATAAATTGTTTCCATTTGAAACGATGATTGGCTTTCCAACTGTATACACTTGGTTTTTCAGGACCCTTTTTAAAGGGGTCATAAATTAAATATTTTGCACCAAAAGTAGTTTGTCGTAAGGCACTTCTACTTGAAGTAACATCATATTGTTGATACGAATCTTTTTGGTATTGGATTTCGGCAATAAGCTCTAATTCCTCTTTAAATAATCCCCAACGCAACGCTAAATCGGCAAAATACCCTTTTGCGTTATAGTTAAGCTTATCGTGATTTTCAGAAATGTAATTTACACCTGTTTCTGTTTGTATGACACTTTTTCCAACAGAAAACGCCATCATGGATTTTCCAGGTCGGTTAGAATTTACTTCATCGGTATATTGTGCATTCGCAATGGACGCTAGCAATATTGTTGCTAAACAAACAACTTTTGTGGAAAATTTCATATAGATTTATTTAAAATTCAAATGTAAATATTTTATCATAATTTTAAGTATTAGATTTGATATATTCCTTATTTTTGACAAAAAAAATACAATTATGGATACAGCAAGTGTGCCGGGATTTATTAGAACCATATTCTATATCATTTTGTTTTATTATTTATTTAAGTTCGCAATGCGATTGTTAGCCCCATATTTGATGCAAAAAGTGGCGAAAAAAGCAGAAGAACATATTAAAAAGCAGTTTGAACAACAGCAACAAAACTATCAATCCGCATCCGAAAACAAACAAGAAGTTCCCAAAAAAGAAAAAAAAGTAGTTGGTGATTATATCGATTACGAAGAAGTTGAATAATTTTCTCCGTCATGGCGGAGATTTTTTTATTTTTGTAGGATATTAATTTTAAGAAGTAACATGAAGAAATTAGAAAAATTTGCACCCCATCTATATGCCATTTTTGGTTTTATAATAATTGCAACTATTTATTTTTATCCGGTATTGTCTGGGAAACAAATATTGCAATCAGATATTGCACAATATACCGGAATGGCAAAAGAACAAAACGACTTTAGAAATGAATTTCATGAAGAGCCGTATTGGACAAATAGTGCGTTTGGTGGTATGCCAACGTATCAATTAGGTGCAAAATATCCTCATAATTATATTAAAAGTTTAGACAGTGCTTTACGATTTTTACCTCGTCCTGCGGATTATTTATTTTTATATTTCTTAGGTTTTTATTTGTTATTAATGAGTTTAAAAATCAAACCATTACCAGCCTTTTTTGGTGCCTTAGCTTTTGGTTTTTCTACCTATTTGATTATTATTTTAGGAGTTGG
Source organism: Flavobacteriia bacterium (assembly GCA_004293045.1). Classification (GTDB taxonomy): domain Bacteria; phylum Bacteroidota; class Bacteroidia; order Flavobacteriales; family Flavobacteriaceae; genus Flavobacterium. The sequence goes on from RDXY01000013.1 coordinate 38,230, forward strand.
ACATAATGCAAAAGCGCATGCAATTGCTTATATTCCAATGGTTTTAGCAGGAATTATCTTTGTTTTTAGTAAGCGATATGTACTCGGTGGAATAGTAACCATGCTTGCTGCTGGGTTAGAAATTCAGGCCAATCACTTCCAAATGACGTATTATTTCTTATTCTTATTTGCTTTCGTAATTGGATTTTATATTTACGAAATTGCAAAAGAAAAAGATTTTAAACATTTATATAAATCTTTCGCAATTTTAGGTTTAGGTGCTATTTTGGCCATTGGTGCGAACGCAACAAATTTATTAGCTACCGCTGAATATGCTAAGTATTCAACCAGAAGTAATAGCAATTTAACGTTTGATGAAAACGGCAAAAAGAAAACCGATACGAATGCCATGAGTTACGACTATATTACACAATATAGTTACGGCGTGGCTGAAAGTTTAAACTTAATTGCCCCTAAGTTATTTGGAGGATCCAATGCAGAAGATTTAGGAGATAAATCATCAATGTATCAATTTATTGTAGGGCAAAACGTGCCTGAAACGGAAGCTAGAGATTTAGTAAAACATATGCCAACGTACTGGGGTGATCAACCAATTGTTGCTGCACCTGCGTATATTGGAATTGTGGTGTTTTTCTTAGCTATTTTGGCACTATTTTTAGAAAAACGAAAAATTAAATATGCTTTAGCAGGAGCAATAACACTTTCTTTAATGCTGTCATACGGTAAAAATCTATCAGTATTAACCGACTTTTTTATTGACTATATGCCAATGTATAATAAATTTAGAGCGGTTTCTTCTATTCAAGTTATATTAGAATTATGTATGCCTGTGTTAGCTATTTTAGGTTTGTCGGCATTTTTAAATGCTGATGAAGCTGAGCGAAAAAAACCTTTATTATATTCAGTAGGGATTGTTGGTGGTATTTTAATCGTATTATTTTTAGGAAGTGGTATGTTTGATTTTACTTGTGAAAACGATAAAATGTACGCCCAACAATACGGACCTGAATTTATGAAAGTATTAAAAGAAGACAGGGCAAATATGTATATGTCTACTATTTATCGATCTTTAGGGTTTTTAGTTGTCGCTTTTGGGATATTATTTTTCTATACGAAAAAAACGTTTTCACACTTAACTACAGTTATATTAATTGGATTAGTGATGGTGTTAGATTTATTTGTAGTTGCGAAAAACTACGTTAAAGCCGATGATTTTGTTTCTAAAAGTCAAATTGAACGACCTTTTGGCGAACCTACTGAAGCGGATGCCATTATATTAGAAGACACTACTCATTTTAGAGTTTTTGATGTGGATGGAAATATGAATAGTGCAAGAACGTCTTTTTATCACCAATCTATTGGAGGATATCACGCGGCAAAACCAAAGAAAATGCAAGAGCTATTCGATTATCAAATTGCAAAAAACAATTTTGAAGTCTTGAATATGTTAAATGTGAAATATATTTTAAAAACCAATGAGGAAGGCAATCCACAATCGTTAGAAAATCCAAATGCGAATGGAAGTGCTTGGTTTGTTTCGAAAGTGAAAGTAGTAAATTCTGCCGATGAAGAAATGAAAGCTTTGGATAAGTTGAAAACGAAAGAGGAAGCTACTTTTATGAAACCAGCTTTAACTAAAGGTGTTTTGAATTTTGAAACGGGTAAAGATTCCACTTCAACTATTGAGCTGACGTCATACCAACCCAATCATTTAAAATACACGTCAAAAAATGCTAAAAATGGTTTTGGTGTATTTTCTGAAATGTATTACGAAAAAGGCTGGAAAGCTACTATAGACGGAAAAGAGGCTAAAATTTATAACGTAAATTACGTATTACGCGGTTTAAAAATTCCAGCAGGAAAACATACCATCGAATTTAAATTTGAACCTGAAGTAGTAAAAACAGGAAGCACAATTGCTTTAATTTCTACACTTTTAATGCTTATTGCAATTGGTTTAGGGATATTTTATAGGAGAAAGCAAAATCATAAATTGGCTGAGATAAAATAATTGACTAAATTTGATATTTAATCCTTAAAAATGAATCAAATTCAAAAAAATAACAAGATTAGTAATTCCGAAAAAGTAAGAGTTTTGGAAGCTCAATCCTTGACTTATATTGAAAGAATAGAACGATTAATGAAATTAATAGAATTATCATACGAATTAAAAACTGCAAAAATTATTCAAATTAAAAAATAATGATTCCTGAAGTATTTGAAATTTGGAAAAATTTAGATAAATATAATGTTGAATACATTACAATTGGTGGTTTTGCTGTTAATATGTATGGTTATACGAGAAATACAGGAGATGTTGATATTTATTTAAATGATACAAAAGAAAATAGATTAAATTTCAATAAAGCGTTAAAAAACTCAGGTTTAATCGAATTTTCAAACGTAATTGAAATGCAGTTTATTCCCGGTTATACTGATGTAAATTTAGGTTACGGAATGCGACTAGACATTATGACTAGTGTTAAAGGTTTAGAGAAAATCTCTTTTCAAGAACTAAGAAATGACGCTACAATTATTGAAATTTCAGGAGTTAAAGTTTATTTTCTGGATTATGTTAATTTATTAAAATCAAAAAAAGCTTCAAATAGAACCAAAGATATTTTAGATATTGAAGAATTAAAAAAAATAAACCCAGAAAATTAATTTTAGTTGTATCCAAAATCAAACAAAGTTTTAATCATTACCTATTATTGGCCGCCAGCAGGTGGGCCTGGCGTACAGCGTTGGTTAAAGTTTGTGAAGTATTTGCCTGAATTTGACATCGAACCTATTGTATATATTCCAGAAAACCCCAGTTATCCGTTGCTTGATGAAAAATTACTTTCAGATGTTTCAGACCAAACGGTTATTCTGAAAAACAAAATATTCGAACCGTATGCTTTGGCTTCATTTTTATCGAAAAACAAAACAAAGAAATTAGGGGCTGGTATCATTACTCAAAAGAAAAAGCAATCGTTTGTAGAAAAAGCAATGCTTTGGATTCGTGGAAATGTTTTCATACCTGATGCTCGCGTTTTTTGGGTAAAACCTTCGGTGAAATATCTTAAAAAATACATTCAAGAAAACAATATTGAAACCCTAATAACAACGGGTCCGCCACATAGTTTGCATTTAATTGGCTTGGATTTAAAAAAGCAACTAAACATAAATTGGATTGCTGATTTTCGGGATCCTTGGACGACCATTGGTTATCATAAAGAACTTAAATTGTCAAAATGGGCGAGTACCAAACACAAAGCGTTAGAAAAGGAAGTTTTAACTACTTGCGATACGATTTTAGTAACTTCACCCACAACAAAATCTGAATTTGAATGTCTTACAAATCAACCTATTGAAGTGATTACAAATGGTTATGATGTGGAGCAAATTGAAAAAAAACCATTAGATAAAAACTTTACTTTAGCACATATTGGTTCGTTTTTATCGGAAAGAAATCCGCAAATTCTATGGGAATCTTTATCGGAATTAATCATCGAAAATGAAGCATTTGCAAATCATTTTCAATTAAAATTAATTGGTGCGGTAAGTAAAGAAGTTGAACAATCCATTTCTGAATATAAATTAGATGGTTTCGTACAAAATTTAGGTTATGTTTCGCACGAAGAAGCCTTGATACATCAAAGAAGTTCGCAAGTTTTATTATTAATTGAAATTGATTCGGAGGACACAAAATGCATCATACCAGGAAAACTTTTTGAATATCTGGTATCCGAAAGACCTATTTTAGCCATCGGACCTAAAAACTCCGATTTCGAGAATATCATAAAACAGACAAATACAGGTGTTTTTTATCAATATAACGAGAAAAACGAGCTAAAAAATCAAATTTTAAGCTATTTTAATCAATATTTGGATAACAACTTAAAAGTAAATGCAGTAGGTTTACAACAATATAGCAGAAAAAGTTTGACAAAACAATTAGCAATTACAATATCAAAATTCAATGGAAAAAATAAAGGTTAAAACACAGATTGGAGTAATATTCAAAATCTAAAACATCTAAATAATCTAAAAATCTAACCATCTAACCATCTAAAAATGGGAATCGTAATTAAACAATCTATTAAAAACACCATCATTACTTTTATAGGTTTTGCTATTGGTGCGATTAATGTTTTGTATATGTATCCTGTTTTTTTAGGTAAAGAGTATTTAGGATTAACCAATTATGTTTTATCTGCGGCTAACATTTTATATCCGATTTTGTCATTTGGTATACAAAACACATTGATAAAGTTTTTTAACGAGAATAATAAAACAGAAGCAGAATTAAGCAGTTATTTTAGTTATATGCTTTTGCTGCCATTAGTCATAGTTATTCCGTTTTTTGCATTGTTTTATTTTTTTTATGAAAATATTGCATTGTATGAATCGTCAAAGAATAGCATTGTTTATGATTTTGTGTGGGAAATTCCAATAATTGCCTTGTTTATAGGTTATTTTGAGATTTTTTATGCTTGGTTGCGTGCGCATATGAAATCGGTTTTTGGTTCTTTTGTAAAAGAAGTTTTTGTTAGAATATTAATTACACTTTCGCTTTTTGCTGTTTATTTTAAATGGATCACGTTATCCGAATTTATTCATTCTTTGGTATTGGTTTATGGGATTAGTTTGTTAGTAATTATTTATTATGCCAATAAAGTAAAGCCCATACAACTGAATAAAAAATTTCCAAAAAACACAAAGTCTATTTTTGTGTTTACCGTTTTCATTATTTTATCGGCAAGTGTAGCCAATATGCTTTTAGATATTGATAAATACATGATAAATCAGTTTTTAAAAATCGAAAATATCGCCTTTTATTCTTTAGCTGTTTATTTGGCAATGGTAATTTCAGTTCCCCAACGTGCTATGCATCAAATTACCTATCCCATAACAGCAAAATTAATTAGCGAAAATAAATGGCAGGAACTGAATGAATTGTACAAAAAGTCTTCTGTAACACTACAAGTAATTGGCGGTTTAATTTACATTGGAATTTTAGTAAATATCAAGCAATTGTATGAGATTTTACCTGATGAAGGCTATGATCAGGGATTGTTTGTGGTTTTTACCATTGGTTTATCTAAATATTTTGATGTTATTTTAGGTAATAATAACTCTATAATATTTAATTCTAAGTATTATAAAACAGTATTGCTTTTAGGGGTTTTATTGGTTTTTGTAATCGTAGGATTAAATTTAATTCTTATTCCAAAATATGGAATAAACGGCGCGGCTTTAGCAACTTTAATAGCAATTGGAATGTACAGTTTAGCTAAACTATTATTCGTGGTTTTTAAAATGAAATTATTTCCGTTTACTAAAAATACACTAATTTCCTTTATTATTACCGTAGTGTTGTTTTTAGCTTTTTACTTTTGGGAATTTCCATTTCATCCAATAATTAATATTGGCTTAAAATCGATACTTATTTCAATTTTATATTTGACAATACATTTCTATTTTAAAGTATCAAGCGATATTAATTTTGTAATTAGAAATGGTATTGGAAAGTTTTTTAAAATGAAATAAAAAATCCCGCATCGTAATTACGTTACGGGACTTTTATACCAGTTAATATTAATTTCTTTTTCGTTCTTCGGTATCTTTTTTTATTTCATCGATGTCTTCTTTTTTCATTTTTTCTTTACTTCCATCTTTTTTGTAGTAGAAAAAATCTCCATCGTTTCCATCATCATTATGATAGTTTCCTCCGTTATAACCTGCTGGACAAGGATAATATTGATATCCGTAATTCATTCCATTTACAAAACCGGTTACGCCAACTAATTGTCCGTGATAGTTGTAGAAAAGCCTCATACCACCAATTCTTGTTAAAGCAAAACTATTGTATGTCATATTAACACTACCAATCCTTCTAATTCTGCCATAATAATCATAGTTTACAAAAACACT
>RDXY01000049.1 GCA_004293045.1 Flavobacteriia bacterium
GTTAACTTTTACGTAAAAAAAATTGAAGGCGATGCTATTTTTCTTGAACTAGAATTATTTGAATTACCAAAACTTAATGACATAAAAATTAAAGGGGTAAAAAAGGGTAAAAGAGAAGATATTGTTAAAGAAACAGAGCTAAACAAAGGCAAAATTGTAAATGATAATTTACTTACAAATACCAAAAACTATATTGAAAATAAGTTCAAAAAAGAAGGGTATTTTAACACCAAAGTTACAATTAATACGCTAGCCGATTCTACAAATACTAAAGTGGATATGGTAGTTTTTATTGATAAAGGAGAAAAAGTAAAAATTAGCGCAATTAACTTTGTTGGAAATGAACAATTAGCAGACAAAAAACTAAAAAAATCCTTTAAAAATACTAAAGAAAAAAAAGTTTATAGAATTTTTAAATCGTCAAAATTTGTTAAAGATAAATACAAAGAAGATTTAGGAGAATTGGTAACAAAATACAAAGAAAAAGGCTACAGAGACGCCAGAGTAGTTAGTGAAAATGTAACTTACAATAAGGATAACAACAAAATAAACATTGATGTAAATATTGAAGAAGGAAAAAAGTATTATTTTGGAGACATCCGATTTTTAGGAAACACTGTCTATTCAGATCAGGCTTTAAATTCAATTTTAGGAATTAAAAGAGGAGAAATTTATAATGGTGTTTTGTTAGAAAAAAGAATTGCTGACAAAACATCGCCAGATGCTGAAGATGTCACCAATTTATATCAAAATAATGGGTACTTATGGTCAAACATCAACCCAGTAGAAGTAAAAACAGAAAACGACACAATAGATTTTGAAATTAGAATTTCTGAAGGACCAATTGCTTATTTTAATAATATTACCGTTAAAGGAAACGACAAAACCAACGACAAAGTAATTTATAGAGAATTAAGAACTAGACCCGGAGAAAAATGGAACAAAGATTTAGTTATTCGTTCTGTAAGAGAATTAGGACAATTAGGCTTCTTTGATGCTGAAGCCATTCGTCCAGAACCCGTGAATATGGATCCAGCTGCAGGAACAGTAGACTTAGATTGGACTGTTGTAGAAAAAGGTTCTAGTCAAGTAGAATTACAAGGCGGTTATGGTGCTGGAGGTTTTATAGGAACTTTAGGACTGTCATTCAATAATTTTTCTTTGAAAAATATTTTCAACAAAAAAGCCTACCAACCTTTACCTATGGGTGACGGTCAAAAAATGTCTTTACGCTTACAAGGTAGTCAGGGTTTTCAAGTATATAGCTTGTCATTTACAGAACCTTGGTTGGGCGGTAAAAAACCAATTAGTTTCTTTACATCCCTTTCACATAGTAAACAATTTTTATATGATTACAGGACTAGAAATGTAACAAGAGAAAAAAGCTTTAATATCTCTACCATAACTGTAGGATATGGAAAAAGATTAAAAGTACCAGATGATTATTTTAGCATATCTAATTCTGTTTCATTTTCTTACTATGATTTAAATAACTACAATACTGGATTATTTACATTTGGAAATGGGGCTTCAAGAAACTTAGCATTTAGTACCACATTAACAAGAGACAGTAGAGGATTAGACCCTATTTTCCCAGACAGAGGTTCCAATTTCTCTGTATCGGCTAAATTTTCATTACCATACTCTTTATTTAATGGTATAGATTATGCTAATTTAGGAAACAAAGAGGAATACAAATTAAGAAATAATACTGTTTTTCCAACAGATTCAAACGGAAACGTATTACCTGTATATGTTAATGCAACAGGTGGAAATACTTTTAATTACACAGAAGCAGTTGTTGATCAAAGTTTAGTCGACCAAGAACGTTTTAAATGGTTGGAATTTTATAAAGTAAAATTTAGTGGTGATTGGTATACTAAAATATACAAGAAATTCGTTTTACGCACAAGAGCAGAATTCGGTTTCTTAGGAGCATACAATTCTGATAGGGGTATAGTGCCTTTTGAAAGGTTCTATGTAGGTGGAGATGGATTAGCAAATTTTGCATTAGATGGTAGAGAAGTTATTCAGTTACGAGGATATCCAAATAATTCACTATCTTCGTCAAACGGAGGTACTGTGTACAATAAGTATTCAATGGAATTAAGATACCCAATAACTATGAAACAATCAGCAAAAATATATGCTATGAGTTTTCTAGAAGCAGGTGCTGCTTTTGATAATTTTAAAACATTTGACCCTTTTAAAGTACAACGTGCCGCAGGTGTGGGATTAAGAGTATTTATGCCCGCTTTTGGATTACTAGGTATTGATTTTGCACACGGATTTGACCCAGTACCCGGAGATACGGTTAAAAGTGGTTGGCAAACACACTTTATCATTGGACAACAATTTTAAATTTTGGCACGATAGTTGAACTTAACAGTTACATTTATGAAAAAATATTTTGTTTTACTTTTTAGTTTTGTTTTATTTGCAGTACAAGCACAAAAAACAACAAAAATTGGTTACATAGACATGGATTATATTTTGGAAAAAGTTCCAGAATATGCAGAAGCAAAAAATCAATTAGAACAAAAGGCGGCGGCTTGGCAACAAGAAATTGAAGCCAAAAAAACCGAAATAAAAAAGCTAAAAGATGCATTAAATTCTGAAAAAGTATTGTTAACCAAAGAATTAATTAACGATAAAGAATCAGAGATTGACGTTCTTGAAAAAGAAATGCTGGATTATCAACAAAAACGTTTTGGACCACAGGGCGACTTAATTATCCAAAAATCGGCGTTAGTTAAGCCTATTCAAGACCAGATTTTTAATATTGTTCAAGATATTGCAGTACAAAGAAATTACGATTTCATTTTTGATAAATCATCAGATTTAACAATGATTTTCACAGCAGAGCGTTTTGATATTAGCGATTTTGTTTTAAAAGCATTAGAGCGAGCAGGTAAAAAAGTAGAATTAACAAAAAAACAACAAAAAATTCAAGACGCCAAAGATGTTAGAGAATTTGAAACTACTGAAAATCCTGAAATATTAGAAAAAGAAAAAGCAATTCAGGCCACTAAAGACGATAGAGAAAAAAAGTTACAAGAACGTAAAGATGCGGCGGCGGCTAAGAAAAAAGAAGCAGATGATAAAAGAGCCGAACTTTTAAAAGCAAGAGCGGAAGCCCGTCAGAAATTATTAGATGAACAAAAAGCAAAAAGAGAAGCTTTATTAAACAAAAAAAACGAATAAAATTAAATAATAATAACAGAAACAAAAATCAAATAATCCTTATTAAATTAAATTAAAATGAAACAATTAAGAAACCTATTTATTGCAATAGTACTGTTTTTTGGAGCACAAGAAGTAAATGCTCAAACTAAAGTTGGACACATAGATGTTAGTGCTCTAATGACTTCAATGCCAGCCATGAAAGCCGCAGAAGCCCAATTAACAAAATTAAGAGAAGGGTATGATACTGAATACAAAAAATTAGTAGCAGAATACCAAACTAAAGCAGCACAATACCAAAAAGAAGCAGAAACTGCTGGTGATGTATTAAACCAAACACGTTCTCAAGAAATGCAAGACATGGGAACAAGAATTCAAAAATATCAAGATGATGCATCAAAATCATTACAAGATAAACAAATTGAATTACAAAAACCATTAACAGAAAAAGCATTAGCAGCTATTCAAAAAGTAGCTCGTGCTAAAGGCGTTCAGTACGTATTAGACTCTACTTTAGGAAGTGGTGTTTTATTAGCGGACGGAATGGATTTATTAGCTGATGTTAAAAAAGAATTAGGGTTCTAATAAAACTAAAAAAATACTATAACTGCTCCATCTTATTTTTAGATTGAGCAGTTTTTTTTTACATTTGTTTTATGAGTAACAAAAACCCAATTGGACTTTTCGATTCTGGCGTAGGCGGCACTTCCATTTGGAAAGAGGTACACGCGCTACTACCAAATGAAAGCACTATCTATTTGGCAGATAGTAAAAACGCACCTTATGGACAAAAAACAGAAGAAGAAATAATTGCGTTAAGTAAAAAAAACACAGAAATTTTACTAAACAAAAATTGTAAAATTATTATTGTAGCTTGTAATACAGCCACTACAAATGCTATTAAAGTATTAAGAGCCACTTATGACATTCCATTTATTGGAATTGAACCTGCTATTAAACCTGCCGCATTACATACTAAAACTCAAAAAATAGGGATTTTAGCTACACAAGGCACATTAAATAGTACGCTTTTTCATCAAACAGTTGCATTATATTCAGATGTAAAAGTAGTAGAACAAATTGGTTACGAATTGGTGCAACTCATCGAAAGCGGTGCGATGCACTCTGATAAAATGACACAACTTTTAAAAGAATACTTGTTGCCAATGGTTGCTGAAGGGATTGATTATCTAGTTTTAGGTTGCACACATTATCCATATTTAATTCCACAAATAAAGCAAATAATTCCAAATCATATAAAAATTATTGATTCTGGTGAAGCAGTTGCAAAACAAACCAAACATATTTTAGAAGTAAATAACTTATTTAATACAACTAATAATGTGTCTCAGTCCTTTTATATTAATAATCCCAAAGAAGTCATGCAAGAATTAGTTGGTACTGCATTTAATGTGGAGTATATGATTTTTTAGTCTTCTTTAAACCAACTTGAATACATTACATAATTATTAGAAATTCGGTCTATTTCCCCTGCAAAATCACTTGTATTTAATGCTTTTACTTTTTTTGCTGGAATTCCTGCGTAAATAAAACCACTTTCAATATGTGTGTTTTGAGTCACTACACTCCCTGCGCCAATAATCGAATTGCTTTCTACCACACAACCATCCATTATAATGGCGCCCATTCCTACTAAAACATTATCATGAATGGTACATCCATGAACAATAGCATTATGCCCAATTGAAACATTGTTTCCAATAATAGTTGGGTGTTTTAAATAAGTACAATGTATTACTGCTCCGTCTTGAATATTTACTTTATTTCCTATCGAAATAAAATTTACATCTCCTCTTATTACAGCGTTAAACCAAACGCTACAGTTTTCTCCAAAAGAAACATCACCTACAATAGTCGCATTTTCTGCTACATAACAATCTTCTGGAATAGCGGGTCTTTTACCTCTTACTTCTTTAATAATCATACAAAAAATATTTAAAAAAAAATCCCGAAAAAATCGGGATTAAATAGGTTAGTTTGAAACTGCTGGACAGTTACAGTCAAATGCTTTTGGTTTACAGAATAAGTTTAATCCAATGGTTAATTGATGATATCCTGCATTATCAAATTTTACATCTCCAATCACTTGGTTGTAAGAATAACCAAACATAAATTGTTTAAAATTAACACCTACAAACGGAGTGATGTATTGTAATTTTTGAGTATTAACAACACCTTTTTCTTTAGTGTATTGTGTTCCTTCAAAACTGGTTCTGTAAGAAAGTCCTCCCCAAATATTACCAAAATCCATTGCTTTATATACTTTTGCATTTAAATCAATAGCTTTTTCTCCTGTTTGTTCTGTTACTTGAAACATAAATGAAGGCTCTACAGAAATATTGTCTGTATCACCAAAATTAGCACCAGCACTCCATAAGTATTTTCTCAAGTTGTCCGATTCAACACCAGCTAAATATAATTCTCTTCTATTCGCTATAAAATTTTTCACCGTAAAATGAGTGAAAAAATCCATATAATGATAAGAAGCACCAATATCTATATTAAAATAAGAATCTTTTTGAGTAATTCCACCATAAATTTGTGGATCAAATACTTTAAATGCTGTCTCATCTAGCCTACTTTGTATAAAAGCAGTACTTAATCCAAAAGAAAGCATATTCAAATCAGCTTTTGTACGAGAAAATAAAAGATGATGTGCATAGGTTAATTTTGCTCCTGATTGAGAATGGTAGCCATTTCTATCATTAAAAGCAATCATACCCACTCCTGATTTGCCTTCTTCATCCAATGCGGTATTAAAACTCATCGTTTGTAAAGATGGTGCGTCTTGCTGACCAAACCATTGTTGTCTGCCTGTAACTCTTAACTTCGCACAATTTGAAGCACCAGCCATAGATGGATGGATCAAATAATAATTATCAGTTAAATAATCTGTATAAACAGCAATACCTTCTTGAGAAAATGCTGATTGAAAAAAAATAATTAGGTTAAGTAGTAATAAATTTCTTAGTTTCATAGTAATCTTATCTTTTTAACGAAAAATGGGCTTTAAATAATTTTTGTTGATTGTTTTCTGTATAGTCTATTGTAAACCAATAATCCGTTGATGGTATGTCTTCACCGTTATACTTACCGTTCCAACCTTCACCTAATGG
>RDXY01000004.1 GCA_004293045.1 Flavobacteriia bacterium
TGAATGATGTGTTGAACCTGAAATGGTTTAATCGCGGTCATCTTTAGATAAAATATCAGATTGAATACGAATAGAGTCCTGATGAATCAATTTAAAAAGTTGCGTCACAAATTCTTCTGAAATTCCTTCCGCGCTTGCTTTTAGTACATTGCTTCGGAGTGCTTCTTCCCATCTGTTGGATTGAAGGATGACGTGGTTTTTGTCTTTCTTGAATTCCCCAATCTGTTCTGATATGCGCATGCGGTTTTTCAATAACTGAATGATTGATTCGTCGGTTTGCGTCAGTTGTTCTCGAAAGGCAAGCATGGCATCCTCATCAATTGCTGCTCGATTACGAATTGTAAGTGAATTCAATAATTCCTTTAATTCGGAGGGAGTAATCTGTTGTTTAGCGTCAGTCCAAGCTTGCGAAGGATTAACATGAGATTCGATCATCAATCCATCATAATTAAGGTCCATTGCTTTTTGAGCTAGTGGCATGAGCAAATGTGCTCTTCCTCCGATATGAGAGGGGTCACAAATTAATGGGATTCCAGGTAATTCTTGTTTTAAGTCAATGGGAATTTGCCAGTTTGGGTCATTTCGGTAACGTGTCTTTTCGTAGACAGAGAATCCACGGTGAATAGCGCTGACATCGGTTATTCCGGCTTTCCAAATGCGTTCGATTGCTCCGATCCAAAGTTTCAAGTCTGGATTCACCGGATTTTTCACCATGACTTTGATGTTCGTTCCTTTAAGTGATTCTGCAATTTCTTGAACGGTAAATGGATTAACGGTGGAGCGAGCTCCAACCAAACTCATATCGAAGTTATTTTTGAGCGCTAATTCGACATGTTCGGCTTTTGCTACTTCCGTTGCTATTTTCAAGCCATACGTTTCACGCACTTCACACATCCACGAAATTCCTACATCACCAATTCCTTCAAATTCACCCGGACGTGTTCTCGGTTTCCAAATTCCAGCTCGAAAAATAGAAACATCTGAATTTTTTAGTTCGTGAGCAATTTTTAAAACTTGCGCTTCGGTTTCAGCACTACACGGCCCAGCAATAACTAAAGGATGATTTAATTTTAAATCTACCAACCATTGTTTGTATTCTTTTGTAATTTCCATTTTATTTGAATAAAAAATCCCGAAAAAATCGGGATTTATTAATTTATTTCCTTTAATATAACGGATTCATTATATCATTTAGTGGCGATTTTTATACTATTACAAATATATAAAATATTTAATAACTTAAACTTACCAAACCATTATCTTGAACGATAATTTGTCCCGTGATCCCATTTGAAGCCTCTGTTAAAAGAAAACAAGCGGTTTGAGAAACATCAACGGGGTTTAAAATTCGTTTTAAAGGATGCTTTGCCATCATATTCTCTCTAATTTGCTCTGAACGTAAAATTCCTGCGGCCAATGGAGAATCGATTAGCGAGGGTGCAATGGCATTGACTCTTATTTTTGGTGCAAATTCGGCAGCCAAACTTTTTACTAAACCCTCAACGGCTCCTTTTGCAGCAGCAATACTTGCGTGATAGGGCATTCCTGATTGAACGGCAACCGTGCTAAACATGACAACGCTTGCTTGTTCCGATTTCTTTAAAGTTGGTAAATAATGCTGAAATGCTTTTAAAGCGCCGAAAAAGTTTATATTTAAATCCGAATTAAAATCTTCTAAACTTAAACGATTAAACGGTTTCAAATTGATACTGCCTAAACAATATACCAAACCATCGATAGATTCAATAGTTGGCAAATTATCTGTTAAAGCATCTAATTGATGCCAATTGCCGTTAAATTCATAAGTAGGTTCGGAACGAGAAATCACGTGACAAAAATTACCTTTTCCCGATAACTCTTTTACAATTTGTTCGCCAACTCCTTTACTACCGCCAATTATTACGTAATTTTTCATGTTCTATTTTTAATTTAAATATTTTTCAAAATCGTTAATTTTTACTTTTGCTTTGATGTCAAACATTAAACTATATAAACCAAAAAAGGTTCTGTTTACGTAGATAAAATGTTTTGAACCTCGATTTCCATTCATTTTTCGTAATGTTTTGTCACTTGCGAATTTTTCGCTTAATGCCGCAATTTGAGCTTGAAAGGCAGGTTGTGCGAAATCAAATATTTCTGCTTGAATTGGTTGCGTAAAAACACTAAGCAATTCATGGAACATATCTGTAAAAAACGCTAACTCTTTCGGAGAATCCGTGGTTTTTAGAATTTCTAATTCGAATAATTTTTTTGTAAAATAATCCATATCTTTTAAAGAATCTGGGGTAGATACTTCAAAATATGGCACATAAAAATCATTCGGAATTTCTTTCATACAACCAAAGTCAATCGCAATTAAGTTGTCGTTTGTATCAACTAAAAAATTACCTGGATGTGGATCTGCGTGAAATTTTTTCAACTGATGAATTTGGTACATATAAAAATTCCATAACGTTTGCCCTACTTTATCACGTTGTTCTTGAGTTGCATTGCTCGAACAAAATTCAGATAAATGAATCCCATTCATCCAATCCATGGTGATAATTTTATCGGAAGAATATTCTGGGTAATAATTTGGGAATAATAAATTATCAATTTTTTCACAATCAAGAATTACTGTCATCGATTGCGATATTTCCAATTTATAATCCGTTTCTTCAGTTAATTTATCTTCTACTTCTTGAAAATATTCATCCGAAGTTCCTTGTAAATTAAACATTCTAACCGCAATTGGTTTCACTAAAGCAATATCGGATCCGATACTTTCTCGTATACCAGGATATTGAATTTTTACGGCTAATTCTTTACCGTTTTTCGTTGCTTTATGAACTTGTCCAATACTTGCAGCGTTGATGGAATCTGGAGAAAAAGTATCAAATAATTCTTCTGGATATTGTTTAAAATAGGTTTTAAATGTTTTTCGAACCAAAGGCGCTGATAATGGCGGTACAGAAAATTGCGACAACGAAAACTTATCTACATAAGATTGTGGCAACAGGTTTTTTTCCATGCTAAGCATCTGTGCTACTTTTAACGCACTTCCTTTTAATTCTTTTAATCCATCATAAATATCTGATGCATTGCTTTCGTGTAATTTATCTTTGGTTAACGATGGATTTACAACTTTTTCCCCATAATATTTTAAGTAATTTCCTCCAACTTTCACTCCAGTGGTGACTAATTTTGTTACCCGCTGCATTTTTCCTGTTGGAATACTATCTATTTTTTTCATTGTTTTTTGTTGTATTTATGATTTTGAAAACATACCATTCATTTGTTCTTTCCACAAAAATTTTCCGAAATCAATGATACTTTGGGTTGGAATATTATATGCCAAATCAAAACTCGCTTTTACTGATTTTTCAATAAAAATATCTGTCTTTTCAAAATTGGTTGATTCGTCGTGCATCCAAAAATTGAAGATGGATAAAAATTGCAGCCAAGAGGCTTCTTGTATTACTTTATCTTGAATTTTCACTACTGTTTCTTGATCTATTTTAATTGGCTTTTCTAAAATAGTTAAAGCATAATCCAAATATACTTCACGAAGTTTAGACAACTTTCCTAAATTTTTCATTGGATTTTTATCTTGCTTTAATAGATATATAACAAAACTTCTATTTGCCGTTGCCATTTCGAAAAAAGTAAAATAAAAGGCAGATAATTTATCAGCACTTTCGTAGGATTGATACGCTTCATTTTTTTCTAATAATTCTAACGTATAAGCAAACATGGATACAAAATAGTGTTTTTCTAAAACCTCAAATGAAGTAAAATGGTGATAAAAATCTGTTTCATCCATATTGTTTAGCTTAGCAAACTCATAAACCGAATTGGGTTTTTTTGCATTTGTTAAACAAAAATCTGTGTATGCAGAAACAATTACATCCTCGGTAATTACTTTCTTTTTTTTAGGTGCTGCCATAGTATAAATATTTTGTTCAACAAATTTACAAAAAAATTAAACAATAAAAACCATATTAACTTAAATTTATCTATTAAAGTATTGCTTTTATTTATTATTTTTGTTGAAAACAAGAATATGTCAATAGAAGTAAAAAACGTAACCAAAACGTACGGTACACAAAAAGCGTTAGACAACGTAAGTTTTTCTGTAAAAAAAGGAGAAATTGTAGGTTTTTTAGGTCCAAATGGTGCTGGAAAATCAACATTAATGAAAATATTGACCACATATTTAACAGCAGATGAAGGGGAAGCCAACGTAAATGGTTTTGACGTGACTTCTGCTCAAAAAAGCGTGCAACAATCGGTTGGTTATTTACCAGAACACAATCCGTTGTATTTGGATTTATATGTGCGTGAATATTTAGAATTCAGTGCTGATGTGCATAAAACAGCTAAATCTGGTATTCAGGAAGTGATCGAATTGACTGGTTTAACACCAGAGTGTCATAAAAAAATTGGCGAGCTTTCTAAAGGATTTCGTCAGCGTGTAGGATTGGCTTCGGCTTTACTTCACAATCCAGATGTTTTGATTTTAGATGAACCAACAACCGGATTAGATCCCAATCAATTGGTGGAAATTAGAGAATTAATTAAAAATATTGGTAAAGATAAAACGGTTTTTTTATCTACACACATTATGCAAGAAGTGGAAGCTATCTGCGATAGAATTATCATTATTCACCAAGGTAAAATTGTTGAAGATGCACAACTTGCTGATTTAGGCAAGAATTTAGAGAAAGTGTTTAGAGAAAAAACTAAAGCTTAATTCAAAATCAAATGTCCTGAAAACAATTGTTCTACATTAATTATTGGTGGATTATTTTTCAGAATCACATTCCCAGTATTTAATATTTTTCCTGAAATAGATTGAATGGGTTTTAGAATCATATCGTTAGAACCGCGTTGAAAGATTTTTATATGTTGGCAACTGAAATTTTCTCCATAAAATTTACCCGTACCAAAATAGAAATTACACAATAATTCCGCAGTATTTCCAGAAATATAAAAATTAGACACGTGGTTCGATTCAATTACGGTTTGTGCATTATTTATATTAAAATAGAAATCACCAGTACCGGCTTCGGCTTCATTTAAAGCAAATAATCTCAGAATTGGATAGGTTAATGTTCCATCAGAATAAATATCTTGTTCCGTTTTACTATGAATTTCTGAAATATTTGGAGCTGTTACATAAATAGTTGCTGCTTTGAAATCTCTGGTCCAATTGCAAGTGGAATTATCTTTTATATCTAAAAAATCACCTTGTTTATTGACTTCAATATTATCGATTATATTAGTTCCTGATTGTATGGTTACTTTAAAATCTGGACCTTCTTTTACTATTAAAGAAATTCCAGCATGTACGCGGATTTTATCGAAATCAGAAATAGCCATTTCTTTAGTTACTGGATTTCCTGCATTTTTTATACAATCTTCTGAGATACCACAGCTTGAAAGTAGTAGAACAAAAACAAATAGTATATATTTTTTCATCATAATCTAATTCCTAAAGTTAATTCTGCCGCTTCTGCTTTTGCTTTATGCGTTTTTAAACCAATTCCTGTAAATATATTTTTATTGATATAATATTTTAGCGCCAATCGCTGATAGATGTCAATATCATATTTAAAAGGTTTGTACACATAATACCCAAATTGCGTTTCAATGGATAGTTTATTAATAAATAATTCGTGCCCCACAAAAACGCCAACGCGTTTATAATCCGTATTGGGGTCTAAAGGCTTTTTGTCTGGGAAGGCAACAGCAGAAAATTGAATATAATCTTTTAAATACCTTGAAAAAAACACATCTGTTCCTAATTGTATGGCGCTTTTTCTATTAAAACGTTTGTCTGCATATAAACCGATGTGATAAAATTGACGCTGACCAATTCCTACTACAGGTGCTTCTGAAATTCCGGTTCGAAAGGCCAAATTGTATTTAATTTTTTCTGCATACAATTTTGAATTTGGCAAGCTATCTTTTAGTATTGGTTTGTCTTTTTCAAAATTATAATTCAATCCGAATGTAAAGGAATAACTATTTATACCACTATTAGGTGCTTTAAATCGGGCATTCGAAAAATGGGTAAGCATAAATCCAGTTTGAACACCTATTGGACCAAGAAGGTTTTGTTTTTGATATTGTAATAAAATGTAATTATTATCTAAAAATTTCGAGCCAAAAGCGTTGTTTTTATTATTGCTTTCTTTATCGTAAGGATTGGTCGTAAATCCAATTCCTTGGGAAACTCGGAAAAGTAACTGCCTTTTTAAAAAGTAAAAATTATAATGTAGTCCTATCGCATAATTTTTACCTAAATAGTTGTTATTGAAGTCGATAGCTTGAAAAGAAATTCCATAATCTGGATAACCATAGACTTGTTGCCATTCTTTTTTACCTGATGATTTTTTATTGATACTTACCAAAAATCCATTCGGATGTCCGGTAGCCAAATGACTAACTTCTTGTGTATGCTTAAAAATAGTACCACGAAACCCTTGAACATCTATATAATAGGCGTCCGATTGATTTTGTGAAAACGAAATTCCAAAAATGAATAAAAGTAAAAATTGCTTCATAAAAATATTTAAGACAAATATAGTTTATGAAGGACAATTACAAAGAAAATAAAATTAAAATATTTGACTGGCTATGGCTTTGATGTTTTCCGCTTTACCCATTGAGTAATAATGAAGCACTGGTATTCCTGCCGCTACGAGTTCCTTACTTTGTTGGGCACACCATTCAATACCAATTTGTTTTACTGCATCATTATCTTTGGCTTTCACGACAGACATGATTAAATCATCTGGTAATTCTATACTAAATCGATGTGGGATTAAATTTAATTGTTTTTTAGTAGCAATGGGTTTCAATCCTGGTATAATTGGAACAGTAATCCCAGCGGCTCTACACTTCGCTACAAAATCGAAAAATTTCTGATTATCAAAAAACATTTGTGTTATGATGTATTCGGCCCCGTTTTTAATCTTTTGTTTTAAGAAATGAATATCGCTATCCAAACTTGGTGCTTCCATATGTTTTTCGGGATATCCTGCTACCCCAATACAAAAATCAGTCTTGGATGAATTTTGCAAATCGGCATCTAAATAAATCCCGCTATTTAAATCATGAATTTGCGAAACCAATTCAGAGGCATAAGCGTGACCTTCTTTTTCTGGTTTAAAATAAATTTCACTTTTTACTGCATCGCCGCGAAGTGCTACAACATTATCAATTCCTAAAAAATCTAAATCAATTAGTAAATTTTCGGTATCTTCTTTCGTAAAACCACCACATAAAATATGCGGAATGGCATCTACATTGTATTTGTTCTGAATTCCTGCACAAATACCAACCGTACCTGGTCGTTTTTTTACAATTTTCTTTTGCAATAAACCATTAGGTAATTCTTTGAATTCATATTCTTCACGATGATAGGTAACATCAATAAATGGCGGACTAAATTCCATTAACGGATCAATACTATCAAAAATAGATTGAATATTTTGACCTTTCAATGGCGGTAAAATTTCAAAAGAAAATAAAGGTTTTCCGTTGGCGTTTTGAATATGTTCTGTTACTTTCATTTTTTTAAGTTTTGGGTTTTGGGTTTTTGGTATAAGGAAGTCTATTTATCTTATACCTTTTGCCCATTACCTTAAATTAATCTGCAATATTAGGAGCTAACCATTTGGTAGCTGTTTCTATAGATATGTTTCTTCTTTTTGCGTAATCTGCTACTTGGTCTGGTTTTATTTTTCCTAACCCAAAATACTTACTTTCTGGATGTGCAAAATAATATCCTGATACAGAAGAAGCGGGCCACATGGCCATACTTTCAGTTAATTTCACACCAATATTTTCCTCCACTTTTAAAACATCCCAAATAGTTGGCTTTTCTAAATGGTCTGGACAAGCTGGATAACCGGGTGCTGGACGAATTCCTTTATAATTTTCTTTAATTAATTCTTGATTTGAAAGTTGTTCTTCAGAAGCATATCCCCAAATTTCTTTTCTAACTTTTAAATGTAAATATTCTGCGAAAGCTTCTGCTAATCTATCGCCTAAAGCTTTGGTTAAAATGGAATTATAATCGTCCAATTGACTTTCAAATTCTGCCGCTTTTTCAGCTACTCCAAATCCAGTAGTTACACAAAAACAACCCATATAATCTTGAACTCCAGAATCTTTTGGTGCAATAAAATCCGCTAAAGCAATATTTGGCGCACCAATAGTTTTTTGCGTTTGTTGTCTTAATGATAAAAAGGTTATGGGTTTTGGGTTTTGGGTTAAAGGTTCTGAATATACTTCAACATCATCATCATTTATGGTGTTGGCGGGAAAAATTCCTAAAATTCCTTTAGCTGTAAACCATTTTTCAGAGACAATTTTAGCTAACATATTTTGGGCATCTTTAAACAAATCTGAGGCTTGTTCCCCTACAACCTCATCCGATAGAATAGCGGGATATTTTCCATACAATTCCCAAGATTGAAAAAACGGAGTCCAATCGATAAAATCAACTAAATCTGACAAATCGACCTCAACTGTTTTTGTTCCTATAAAATTAGGTTTTATAGCTTCGTAATTGTTCCAATCTATCTTAAATTTGTTCTTACGGGCTTCTTCAATCGTTAAGAAATTTTTATCCCTTGCTCTATTTAAATAACCATCTCGTAAGGTATCATATTCTTTACGTAAAGCTATTGAAAAATCGGTTTTTGTTTCTGTATTTAATAAATTAGAAGCCACGGTTACCGCTCTTGATGCATCATTTACGTGGACTACAGTGGCCGCATATTCTGGCGCAATTTTAACAGCCGTATGTGCACGAGAAGTGGTGGCGCCACCAATCATTATTGGAATTTTAATGTTCAATTTATCCATTTCTTTGGCCAAATACACCATTTCGTCTAATGAAGGTGTAATTAATCCGCTTAAGCCTATAATATCTACGTTTTCTTTTATGGCGGCAGCTATAATTTTTTCTGGCGGCACCATCACTCCTAAATCGATAATTTCAAAATTATTACAGGCTAAAACTACGGATACAATATTTTTTCCAATGTCGTGTACATCACCTTTAACAGTTGCCATCAAGACTTTTCCAGCGGAAGACGAAGCGGTTGCATCTTTTTCAGCTTCAATAAACGGTAATAAATATGCTACCGCTTTTTTCATTACTCGGGCTGATTTTACTACTTGAGGTAAAAACATCTTTCCGCTTCCAAATAAATCGCCTACCACATTCATACCATTCATTAAGCTGACTTCAATTACTTCAATAGCTTTATTGGCAATTAATCGGGCTTCTTCAACATCAATTTCTATAAATTCGTCTATTCCTTTTACTAAAGAATGGGTTAATCGTTCCTGAATAGAACCCTTTCGCCATTCGGCAATAGCTTTTTCGTTTAACTTGAAATCGCCTTTAAAACTTTCGGCCAAATCTAATAAACGTTCTGTAGCATCTTCTCTTCTATTCAAAAGAACATCTTCTACGTGTTCAAATAAAACGGCATCAATTTCATCGTAAATTTCTATCATTTCTGGATTTACAATCCCCATTGTCATTCCGTTTTGAATGGCGTGATATAGAAAAGCCGAATGCATGGCTTCCCGAACTTTATCGTTACCACGAAAGGAGAATGAAACATTACTTACGCCACCTGAAACATTAGCAAATGGTAAATTTTCACGAATCCATTTTGTGGCTTGGAAAAAATCTAAAGCGTTTAATTTATGCTCGTCCATTCCAGTTGCTACTGGAAAAATATTGGGATCAAAAATGATATCTTCGGCAGGAAAGCCAACTTGATTTACTAATATATCGTAACTTCTTTTACAAATTTCAATTCTTCTTTGGTAATTATCTGCTTGTCCAACTTCATCAAAAGCCATCACAATTACTGCTGCACCATATCGTTTGATTAACTTGGCGTGATGAATAAAAACCGCTTCGCCTTCTTTTAAGGAAATAGAATTTACAACCGCTTTTCCTTGAACAACTTTTAAACCTGCTTCAATAATTTCCCATTTCGAACTGTCAATCATTACTGGAACTCGAGCGATATCTGGTTCGGCAGCAATTAAATTTAAGAATTTTGTCATAGCATAAACGCCATCTAACATTCCTTCATCCATATTAATGTCAATAATTTGAGCGCCACCTTCTACTTGCTCACGAGCAATTGAAAGTGCTTCGTCGTATTTTTCTTCTTTTATTAATCGAAGAAATTTACGGGAACCTGTAACATTGGTTCGTTCCCCTACATTCACAAAAATAGAGTCTTCGGTAACGAAAAGTGGTTCTAAACCAGAGAGTTGTAAATTTATTTTATTTGATCTATTCATGTTTTTATTTTTAGTCTACTCTGTCAAATAATACTTAACATTAACTAACTGAATGGATTGAATACTACCTAAATTAAGAGAGGCTTCTTTGTCATAAGAAAAAACACAACTGGAGTTCGGATTTATTTCAGTGCAAGTAGAAGTTGCCCCGTTTATAAAACCTGAAGATGACTCAATTCCATCTGTATTGACCGTAAAATAGGGAAAACCATTAATTACAAAATTATTTGGATTATTGAGTTTAATATCAAATTTCAATCTATTAGTATTGTTTCCTGTGTCGGGGATAAAAGTGAAATTTAATACTTCATAACTAAAATTTTGTAATGGCGCTTGCTCTTGAATTGGAGTTGCCACAAAATCACATGGAACTTCTAATTGAGATTCGGGAATATAAGCTGAACCGGTTGGTGTAATTATAGTTCTACTTGGAATAGTATTTATTTTTGTACAATTGTCAGCAGATGAACAACTAAATAAAGTACTAAAAATAATACTAAACATTATTATCATTAAATTTTTCATAAATTATACTATTCTTGGTTTAAATTCTTTTGCAACTTCTGCTATTGCTTTAATATGATCAGGAGTAGTGCCACAACAACCTCCAATTATATTTATTAAATTATCTTGTAAATAGTCTCGAATTAAGGCCTGCATTTCCATTGGTGTTTGATCGTATTCTCCAAAGGCATTTGGCAAACCAGCATTTGGATGTGCCGAAATGTTTAATTGCGTATGTTGTGCCAAACGTTTTAAATAAGGTTTTAACTGATCGGCTCCTAAAGCACAATTGAATCCAATACTTAACAAAGGAATATGCTGAATAGAAATTAGGAAAGCTTCTACCGTCTGTCCAGATAAAGTTCTTCCAGAAGCATCTGTGATAGTTCCAGAAACCATAATTGGAATATCTATATTTCTTTCTTCTTTCACTTCTTCAATAGCAAAAAGTGCGGCCTTTGCGTTTAATGTATCGAAAATAGTTTCTACTAAAAGTATATCCGAGCCACCATCAATTAAAGCTTCAACTTGTTGTTTGTATGCAATTCGTAAATCGTCAAAAGTTACAGCACGAAAGCCCGGATCATTTACATCTGGTGACATGGAAGCCGTTCTGTTTGTTGGTCCGATGGAACCTGCTACAAATCGAGGCTTATCTGTAAATTCATCTGCCACTTCTCTTGCAATTTTTGCGGACTGGTAATTTAATTCGTACACCAAATCTTCCATATGATAATCGGCCATACCAATTGTAGTACCAGAAAACGTATTGGTTTCTACAATATCTGCACCTGCTTCAAAATATAATCTATGTACCGCCTTTACCGCTTCTGGTTGTGTAAGGGAAAGCAAGTCATTATTTCCTTTTAATGGATGAGGAAACTCTTTAAATCGTTCGCCGCGAAAATCTTCTTCTTCAAATTTATTGCGTTGCAACATGGTACCCATAGCACCATCCAGCACTAAAATTCTGTCTTTAATGGCTTGATGAATACTGATTTTAGAGGCTTCAGTTGATTTTGAGATATTATTTAACATTTTTAATGATATTATATTTTTAATAAACCGACAATTTCTAAAAAATGAAAATGCAAGAATCTAAACTTAAAATTGATATCCACGAAAAATGTAAAATTTTCTAGTTATCTGTTTCCAACAAAAAATCGGAATAGAATGTAGCACCTTCTACAAGTGTAGGGTTGCTAAGGTTTCAAAGGGTCTACTCCCTCCACCTTTCGTGATAACAATCAGTATGTTTATGAACTGTGCAAAGGTAATAAAAAAAGTTAAAAAAGAAATATTTTCTAATTTTTAATTATTTATCCACTAAATTTAGTTTATTTTTCATTAAATAAAACAATTTAATGAAAATTTATCTATAGATATGGTTTGAAATTGAAAATAAAATTTTAATTGCCATTTATGATTTAAATATCAAATTGATTTTATAACTTTGCACCAGAATTAAAGAGGAAAAATTTGAACTGATTGCAACCTCGTAAAAAAATGCTAAAGCAGAAACTTTCCTACTTTAGTATTTCCTTGCAATTTTTTCGTTAATTACTATATATTTATTTTTTATAATTATGGCATATTTATTTACGTCGGAATCTGTGAGCGAAGGACATCCAGATAAAATTGCAGATCAAATTAGTGATGCATTAATTGATCATTTTTTAGCATTTGACCCATCATCAAAAGTAGCTTGTGAAACTTTAGTTACTACAGGACAAGTAATTTTAGCTGGTGAAGTAAAATCTACTACCTATTTAGACGTTCAATCTATTGCACGAGATGTAATTAGAAAGATTGGTTACACAAAAAGTGAATACATGTTTGAGGCCAACTCTTGTGGTGTTTTATCAGCAATTCATGATCAATCTGATGATATTAATAGAGGAGTAGATAGAGCTGCCGCTACAGATTTTGAATCGAAAGCTAATGCACAAGGTGCAGGTGATCAAGGAATCATGTTTGGTTATGCTTCAAATGAAACCGTTGATTTAATGCCATTAGCATTAGATTTAGCACACAAATTATTACAAGAATTAGCAGAATTAAGAAGAGAAAATTCGGCTATTACGTATTTACGTCCAGATGCAAAATCTCAAGTTACTTTAGAATACAATGATGACAATGTACCTGTTAGAATCGATTCTATCGTAGTTTCTACACAACATGATGATTTTGATGAAGAAACGGCTATGCTAGCAAAAATTAAGAAAGATATTATAGAAATCTTAATTCCAAGAATCTTAGCAAAATACCCGCAATATGCACATTTATTTAATGATAAAATTGAATACCACATTAACCCAACTGGAAAATTCGTAATTGGAGGCCCTCATGGTGATACTGGTTTAACTGGTAGAAAAATTATTGTAGATACTTATGGTGGAAAAGGAGCACACGGTGGAGGCGCCTTCTCAGGTAAAGACCCGAGTAAAGTAGACCGAAGTGCCGCTTATGCAGCGCGTCATATTGCTAAAAACTTGGTTGCTGCCGGTGTGGCTAGCGAGGTTTTGGTACAAGTTTCTTACGCCATTGGTGTGGCGAAACCTTGTAACATTTATGTAAACACATACGGAACCGCTAAAAACGGTTTATTAGATTCTCAAATTTCTGTTAAAGTAGCGCAATTGTTTGATTTAAGACCTTATGCTATTGAGCAAAATTTAAAATTAAGAACACCAATTTATAGTGAAACTGCTGCATATGGACATATGGGACGTAAGAATGAAGTTGTAACAAAAACGTTTAAATCACCAGATGGTGTAATAAAAACTTTAGAAGTTGAATTATTTACATGGGAAAAATTAGACCGTGTAGCAGATATAAAAACTGCTTTTGGAATGTAATATTTTTTAAAGCAAGAATAAAAAAACCCGATTTTCATATGAAAATCGGGTTTTTTTATTTCTATCTAATGTCTTGGTTTAAGATTAAATCGATATATAGATTAATTTTATCTTTTAATTCTTTTCTATGCGAAATAAAATCCAAGAAACCATGTTCTAATAAAAATTCAGAGGTTTGAAACCCTTCTGGCAAGTCTTTACCAGTAGTGTCTCTTACTACACGCGGACCAGCGAAAGCAATTAAAGCACCTGGTTCTGCAATGTTAATATCTCCAAGCATTGCATAAGAAGCAGTGGTTCCACCCGTTGTAGGGTCTGTACATAATGAAATATAGGGTAATTGTGCCTCTGCTAGTTGCGCTAATTTTGAAGACGTTTTAGCCAATTGCATTAAAGATTGCGCGGCTTCCATCATACGAGCACCACCAGATTTAGAAATCATTACAAATGGCAATTTATTTTTGATTGCATAGCTAATTCCTCTAGAAATTTTTTCACCAACAACAGCTCCCATTGAACCACCAATAAAAGCAAAATCCATACAACAAATCACTATGTCATTTCCTTTAGATTTTCCTACTCCCGTTCTTACTGCGTCTTTAAGTTTGGTTTTTTCGGTAACTTCTTTTAAACGATCGCTATATTTTTTGGTATCTACAAATTTTAAAGAATCTACAGAAGTTAAATTGGCATCTAATTCTTTAAACTCATTATCATCAAATAAAATTCTAAAATATTCTGCACTACCAATTCTTACATGATAATCGTCTTCTGGGCTTACCCATAAATTTCTTTCTAATTCTTCAGAATCTACAATTTTTCCTGTTGGCGATTTATACCATAATCCTTTTGGTACATCTTTTTTGTCTTCAGTTGCTGTAGTAATTCCTTTTTCTTTTCTTTTAAACCAAGCCATAATTTTAATGTATAATGGACAATTGACAATTGACAATCCAAATAATTATCAATTATCAATTATCAATTGTTAATTATAATGTATTCACGTTATTTAAATCGGCGAAAGCCTGTTCTAGTCTTGTATTGAAAGTAACTTCTCCTTCACGAATCCATTTTCTTGGGTCGTAATGTTTTTTATTTGGACTGTCGCTACCTTCAGGGCTACCAATTTGTGTTTTTAAATAGTCGATTTTAGATGTCATATAATCTCTAATTCCTTCCGTAAAAGCAAATTGTAAATCCGTATCGATGTTCATTTTAATTACACCATAAGAAATGGCTTCTCTAATTTCTTCAATTGTAGAACCTGAACCGCCGTGGAAAACGAAATCAACTGGATTAGCTTCTGTGTTGAATTTATTTTGCACATATTCTTGAGAATTTTTTAAAATTTTTGGTGTTAATTTCACGTTTCCTGGTTTATATACACCATGAACATTTCCAAAAGAAGCCGCGATCGTAAAACGTGGACTAACTTTCATCAACTCTTCATAGGCATAAGAAACTTCTTCTGGTTGTGTGTATAATTTAGAACTATCGACATCTGAATTGTCTACACCATCTTCTTCCCCACCTGTAATTCCAAGTTCAATTTCTAATGTCATATCCATTTTACTCATTCTTGCTAAATATTGCTTGCAAAGTTCAATGTTTTCTTCAATTGGTTCTTCAGATAAATCAATCATATGAGAAGAATACAATGGTTTTCCTGTTTCTGCATAGTGTTTTTCAGATGCATCTAGCAAACCATCAATCCATGGTAATAGTTTTTTTGCACAGTGGTCTGTATGCAAAATTACAGTTGCACCATAAGCTTCTGCTAAAGTATGTACGTGTTTTGCGCCAGCAATAGAACCTAAAATAGCGGCTTTTTCACCAGCATTTGACATTCCTTTTCCTGCGTTAAACTGACCGCCTCCATTTGAAAACTGAATAATTACAGGTGCATTTAATTTTGCTGCTGTTTCTAAAACACCATTAATTGTACTACTCCCGGTAACGTTAACAGCTGGTAATGCAAAACCTTTTTCCTTTGCATAATTAAAAATTTCTTGAACTTGATTTCCAGTGGCCACTCCGGGTTTGATATTATGACTCATACTTTTTTATTTGATAATTTATTTATGTTGTTTGAATTTACAAAAGTAACAATTTTATTAATTTTAAAAAGGATAATTGATACCTATATTAAAAACTGTTTTAGAAAGGTTCATATCTTTCAGCCATCGTTGTGCATATTCTTTAGCTGGATTGTAGGCTTTGAAACCGAAATCGCCACGAATTACAAAGAAACCAAAATCATATCTAAGCCCAAAACCAGTACCTAAAGCAAGCTCTTGAATGGATTTTGTTCCTTTAAATTTTAATTTTTCATCTTCTACGTTATCTGAAACATTCCAAATATTTCCGGCATCTGTAAATAAAGCCCCGTTTAAACTATTAAAAATATTAAATCGGTATTCTAAATTTAGAGATAGTTTTAAATTGGCTTCATTAAAATCATTTACACTTAAACTAGATCCTGGACCTAATGAATACGCTTGCCATCCTCTATTATCATTACTTCCACCAGCAAAATAACTTCTTGAAAAAGGCACCGAATTTGAATTTCCGTAAGGAACGGCTACTCCTCCAAAAAACCTAAATGCTAGGGAACTTTTTTTATATAAATGTAAATGCTTGATGTATTCAAATTCCGTTTTAAGATATTGGGCATATTCAACTCCAAAAACAGTTTGATTGTCGTTACTATTTAAGGCTTCTTTTTTTTGTTTAGAAATGATACTTAAAAGATTTCCCGAACTTTCAATTTTGGCTTTTATATTATAAAACTGTACGTCATTAACACTTCTTTTGGTACTTAAATTATAAGAAAAACTTGATGATAAAATTAAGTTATTTTCAATCAATCTTTTTCTTCTTTCACCAATGGTATTGATGGTTTTAAAATCTGTTTCATCTGCCACGTTAATGACACCACTTTTTACTTCATTTATAAAATCTACCGCTCCTGAAAAAGTTAAATTTCCAGCGGCGTCTTCAAAAGCAGTATTTGTATTATACGTTTGTGCTAAATTATTCAAAGTGCTGTAAGAATAATTATACACGTTAAAATAATTATCAATATTTAAATTTTTAACAAATTGCAAGTTAAATAAATCCAACTTGAATTTTTTAGTTTCATCTTTATTTAAACCCCAATCGTAGTAAAAGCTTCCATAATAATTTTCTTTATCCAAACCAATGTTTGTTTGCTTTGATAAACCTAGGGTGATTGAAGTACTAGGTAACGATTCTTTTCTAATAATTTTACTCGTATTTATAGGGAAAAAAATTCTTGGGAAGCTTAATTTCACATCCCCTCCATATTCTAATATATTAAAAAAGGCATTGGTGCTATTTTTTATACTGGCATCTTTAGAGGAACCTAAATTGCCTCGTAAGGAAAAATCTAAAATTTCGGCCCCTTTAAATAAGTTCCTAAATGTAATTCCTGTAAAAGCTGAAATACCAAAAAGCTGAATGTTAGACTGCGTAAAATCGCCTTTAATATTGAAGTTATATTTTTTTAATGGGGTCAAAACGATATTAGCAATTAATCCATTTCCAGTAGCGTCTTCTACATATTGAATTCGAGGATAAGCAAATACTTTTAAATTAGATAACGCTCTTGTAGTTAACGTTTTATCTTGTTCGCTAAATAATTTTCCTTCTTCAATAAAAATAGCATTTACCAATGCTTTGGGTTTATATTTTAGTTTCCCAGAACTGTAGAAATTAAATTTTTTATACGAAATACTATCAATTCCGATCGCTCTTTCTTTTACTTGTTTGTCTGTAAAAATATTTACCTTGTTAATTTTATATAACTTAAATGGCTCCGTATAAGTAGAATCGGCATTTTTAACAATTCTATTTCCAATATTAAACGTAATGTTTAACTTGTTTTTTTTGCCAATTGTATCTATATCTGGGCGTTTAATGTAATTTTCTTGAAAATGATACAAGCCTCTATTTCTAAATTCTGTTGCAATTCGTTTTTTCTCATTGCTGATATTTTCTGCTGTATAGGCCTCTCCAGATTTTAGTAACGAATTTCCTGAAATATTTTGATATAACGAATCTACAATTGGCGTTTCAATATTTCTAAAAATACTATCAATAATATAGGGTTTACCCGTATTTATTTGATAGGTGACTTTTACTTTTTTATTTTTTAATGAATCGATTTTAGATGCCACTTGTACATCAAAAAAACCTCTATTAAATTGATACGAATGCAATCTTATTTCCGATTTTCTAACCCTTGCCGTATCTAGTATAGCAGGTGCTTCTCCAACTTTCTTAAAAAAATCACTATAACCAGAAACCAAAAACGATTTACCCAAACGATTTACTTGCTTTTTAGAATATAATTTTATCATTCTATCTAATCGGTTTGGTTTTTTTAGCAACCAGGCTTGGTAGGAAGAATCCGCATTTTTTTTACTTAAATTGTACAATTGCAAACGGGGTTTAAAACCTAATAATTTACTGTTGGGCTTTTGATACAATTGATTGTGCAAATCCTCTGAGTTGGTAGATTTGTTATTTACTATAATTTCGTTATCTTGAATAAGCAATTGTTTCTTTTGGAGCTTCCTTACTTCAGAACAGGAGTAAAAAAGTAGTCCTAAAAGAAAAAATAGTACTATTTTTGGAGTGAGATTCTTCAAACGCTTAATTTTTATCAAAAATACAATTTTTTATGGTTAGCAAAAACCAAATTAAACTAATTAATAGTTTACAACAAAAAAAGTACCGTAAGTTACACAATCTTTTTATAGCAGAAGGGAAAAAAGTGATTCAAGAACTTATTGAAGCTAATTTTAGTTTGGAACATTTATTTGTAACCCAAACAGATTTGTTTGATAAAAAACACGCGGCTACGCTTATTTCAGATAGTGAACTTAAAAAAATATCGGCTTTAACTTCTGCAAATGATTGTTTAGCGGTTTTTAAAATTAAAGAATATAGTTCCGATACTAATTCTGGTTTAGAATTGGCTTTAGATAATATAAAAGACCCAGGAAATATGGGAACTATTATTAGATTATGTGATTGGTTTGGTATTTCTAAAATAGTTTGCACCGAAGAAACTGTGGATATGTATAATCCAAAAGTTGTTCAAGCTACTATGGGAAGTTTGGCCAGAGTACAAGTTGTATACACCAATTTAGCCGCTTATTTAAAAACCACAGATTTAGAAATTTTTGGAACATTTATGGAAGGCGAAAATATTTATAAAAAACAATTGCCAACAAGCGGGATACTAGTAATGGGAAATGAAGCCAACGGCATATCATCAGAAATTGAAAATTTAATTACTCAAAAAATTGCTATCCCTAGATTTGGAAATTTACAACAAACCGAAAGTTTAAACGTAGCCACCGCCACCGCCATATTTTTATCGGAATTTAAAAGAAGTAACTAAAAAATCAACTTTTTGACTTTACGACTTAATGGAACGTAAAGTTTACAAAAACCGCTCGGGTTTGCATCGATTTAATATTTCCGGTCCAAGGAGAATTTGGATCCATATCGCGAATTAATTCATCACCCGTTCCAAAAACACCGCGGATGGATGGAGAAAATTTAAAATATTCCAAATATAAATCCAAACCAAAACCAACTTCGTAATTTTGCGTCCAAGTTTTTACTCGGAATCTATTTGCTGAATTATCGTCTGTTGCTTTTTCATTACTTCCTAAATTTAAAGTAGAAGAAACACCTCCTACCAAAAATGGTCGCACATTTCCTGTTCGTAATGCAGAATATTTTAACAGCAATGGAAAATGTAAATTGGACGCTTTTACTTCTCTTAATCGATCTACTCGATCTTCAATATTTGGGTAAATTAAATTACGTTGTGTGGCGTAAAAACCAGGTTCAAATCGTAAATCGAAAAAATCTATTAATCTTAAGTTTACCACCAAACCTACGTTAAAACCAATGGCTGGCTTTAACTCGATATCTTTTCCAACGGTTTTGTAATTAAATTGATAATTATAACTACTAAATCCTAAATAATACCCAAAATGAATTTTTTGTTTTTCAAAATTTTGATCATTGATAATTGGATTTTTACCAAAGGTACCGCCCTGAGCAAATGATTTCAGCGCGAATAATAAAATAAAAATAAGATATCTAACTTGCATATTTACTTTTTTGATGCTTTATAAATTGTAGCCACACCCATGGTTTGTGGTTCGTGCTTTACCTCTATAAACCCAATTTTTCGTAAAATATTGTTTAATGCTTCTCCAAAAGGGAAATTTTGTGCAGAAGTAGACAAATATTTGTACGCGGCTTTATCTTTAGAAAACAGTTTTCCAATGGTAGGCATAATAAAATTGGTGTACACATAATAGCCTTGTTTAAAAGGAAATTTTGTAGGCACAGATGTTTCTAAAATGATAAAAGTACCATTTGGTTTCAATACACGAAGTATTTCAGAAAGTCCTTTTTCTAAATTTTCAAAATTTCTTACACCGTATGCCACGGTTATTACATCAAAATAATTATCCGTGTAGGGAATTTTTTCTCCATCACCTAAAACCATTTGAATTTTTGAATCTAAGTTTTTGTCTGAAATTTTTTTCTTACCCATGTCAAGCATGCCTTGTGAAATATCTAAACCGATAATTTCTGTAGCTGTGGTTTCTGCAAACAATATGGCTAAATCTCCTGTTCCGGTAGCAATATCTAAAATAGAGGTTGGTTGTTGAAGTTTTACCATTTGTAAAATCTTCTTTTTCCAGGTAGCATCAGTTCCTAACGAAATTATTTTATTTAATCCATCATAATTTTCGGAAATGGTATCAAACATTTGAGCTACTTGCTCTTTTTTACCTGTTTCGGAATCTTGATACGGTTTTATGGTTTCGGACATTGTTTTAATTTTGAAGTACAAAAGTACGATTAAAAAGTTCAAGTTCAAAAATCAAACTCAATTTCAAGAACAAGAACATTTTCCATTTTCAGAAACACTGATTAAAGAAATTTTAAAAATTTGTAAAATCTGTGTTCCAAAAAAGTGTGTTTATTTTTTCAAATAAGTTTGAAACGTAAAATCAAAGGCGTGTTTTTCATCTTTTGGATGCAGTTCTTCAAAAATAAGATTCCAATGTGTCGGATTTATTTCCGGGAAAAAAGTATCCGCTTCAACAGTTGTATGAACACGAGTAAGTTCAACTTTATCAGCCCTATCGATAGCTTGTTTGTAAATTTCGCCACCGCCAATAATAAAAACTTCTTCGTTTTTTGGACAAACTTTTATAGCTTCTTCTATACTTGAAACCACTATACATCCTTCTGGTGCTATATAATCCTTTTGACGAGTAATAATCACGTGTGTTCTGTTTGGTAAAGGTTTTGGAAAACTTTCAAAGGTTTTTCTTCCCATAATGATATAATGCTCAGAAGTTAACGCTTTAAAACGTTTAAAATCATCTGGTAAATGCCAAACCAATTGGTTGTCTTTTCCCAAAGCATTATTAGTTGATGTTGCGGCGATTAGTGTGAGCATAGTTGTAAATTTGATGTGCTAAGGTAATGATTTTGTGAGAAATTATTGATTTAAACTTTAATAGCTATTAACGTTCCGCCGCTTCTCGTCAGTTGCGAACTTCGGGACGAATTATTTTCTGTTAAAGATAAAAATTCTTGTGAAACGTAAACGTGAATTTACTACAAAATTCGCAATCTTGCCAAACGCCTGTTACAAGCAGGTTTTATTTTGAAATATTTGTTGTCTGTTTGGTCGAACTTTCACTTACAACTTTAAATTCCATTTCTTCATTACTAACATGCATATTTATTGTTGAATTTAATTCATATAACAGATAAAATGTGTTTTCAATATCATAAATGATTTGTCCATTTCCTGAACCATTTGCTTTTAATGATAAGTCAGTATTTTTTGAGTTTATGGCATATATTTGAGTTATGTCAAAATATGCATTATTATTTTCGATTTTTTTGAAAGTATAAGTTATTGTATTTGTTAAATTGAAATTAAATTTTCCAATAGGAATGCTAATTGGCATTTCTCTCACAAAACTTTCTCCTAATTTTATTTTCTGTTCTGGTAATGAAACTTGACTGATTACTTTTTGCATAGAAGATAAGAAATCTATTCTATAGAGTGAATCTAATTTCGGCGCATTGATTGAATCTAATTCGGGTGTTTTATCTATAACTACATGTCCATATATAGTTGTTCCGCTAGGTATTATTGATTTTTCGTCGCCTTCAAATTTAATTGTTAAAGGGAATTTTCCATTTTTTAAGCTACCTGTCGAATTAGTACTTTCAATGTGATTTTTGCTCAAAGTATATTTAGGATTTTCTAAATTTTTCTCTTCAAGTCTTTTTAATAATTCATTAGGACCTAAATAAGTTACTGTGTTTTTAGAAGTTGATTCCATTGATTGTTTGTAAACCAAATTCGGTTTATAGGCAACTTTAAAGAGAATTTCTTGTGCTTGAATTTCATAACTAATAAAAAAAAGTATAGAAAGTAATAAGAGTTTTTTCATTTTATATTTTGTCTTTTTAAACCGTTCGCCTTTAAACTTGCTTGTAACGTTCCGGCGCTTGGCGTAGTGGCGGATTTTTACCACAAATGTTTATACGAAGCACTCACTTCAAATATAGCAAAAATGTCTCTACGAAGCACGTCACCCGCCATTACGCCAAACCGCTGTTATGTGCCGTTTTTCTTGTCAGTGTTGTAACCAATTTTTGTAACGTTTCTGCAATAGTCCTAATAAAAGTCCCATTAAGGGAACTAAAATGAGTGTCAAAATTAAGGTCTTTAAAAGATTGTGCAAATGTCCAATGTGAGGCATAAGCAACGCGAACAGAATATTGATTAATGGATAAATACAAAGCCAAGTAAGTAAAGCCATTTTCCACTTTTCGGGTTGTCCGTTTTCTTTCATAGCGGTTGAACTGGCGATTTTTTGTTAATGATTTTCAAGAAAAGTTTAGGGTTAATTCTTGAACCAATTCTTAAAACTTTTACAATGCCAATAGGTATTTCAAAAATGTCCTTGCTTATTGCGTTTAAGCTTTCAATAGCCACTTTTTCTGCTGAAATTCCTTTGTCAGTTTGTCCACGTTTATCTCTTGCACCATTATCTAACTCAGTATCTACAATTGGTGGTAAAATTTCAAAAACCTTTACAGTTGTGGCTTCTAACTGCTTGCGTAATGAAATTGAAAAAGAATGTAAAGCAGATTTTGTCGCTGAATAAATAGGAACAATTCCCAATGGAACAATTCCCAATCCAGATGAAACATTGACAATTGCACTTTCTTTTTGCTTCATAAAGTGAGGTGTAAAAAGTGCTGTCAAATGGAAAGTTGCTTCTAAATTGATTGAAGTTTCGCTGTCACCATTCAGATAGTCCGTTTCGCCCTTTCTAAAATCAATTTCTCGCTGAATACCTGCATTGTTCACAATTATATTAATAGCAGGAAATTGTGCTATGCAAAAATTGAATAGTTGTCTGCGTTCTTCAACATTAGAAATGTCGCACTGTTTTGTAATAAGTTGAGGAAGCAAGATTTTTGCTTCCTTTAATTTATTCTCTCTTCTGCCGCACACTATAACAGTATTGCCTTTGGCAACAAATTGTTTAGCCAATTCTAAGCCAATGCCTGTTGCTCCGCCTGTTATCAGGATTGTATTATTTGTTAGATTCATTTTATTGTTTGTTTAAAGGTGCAAAAAAACCAATGTTGTTTCCGTCTGGGTCAATTACTTGTGCAAAACGTTGTCCCCAAAATGCGTCCCAAGGTTCTTTGAAAGATTGATGTCCTGCTTCAATAAGTTTGGTGTAAGTTTCGTCAACTTCTGCTGGTGTTTTACACGCAAATTGCAAACTAATTCTATTGTCGCCTATTGGGGCTTGCCAATTTGGGTTTGTATGCAACATTGTAGTTTCGGGAATAAATCCGATACTGTAACCGTCTTCCGATGTAAACTCAACGTGGTGTTCGTTGTCCTGACCTTCGGGAATTGCAAGCCCAAGAGTACGATAGAATGAAAGGGATTTTCCTAAGTCTTTTACAGTTATGCCAACTGTGTGTAATGAAATTGCCATTGTTTATATTTTTGAATGATTTAATGGCACAAAGTTCTGTAATCCTTTTTTAGTAAGTGTTGCTCTATATCAACGTTTTGATGATTACGATATTTGGTAAGATTTTTTTATGAAGCTGTAAATTTCAGTTGTCAATTCGTCCAGAGTGGAAATTCGGATATGATTTTCATATTTACTGTTCCAAATTAAACTTTTGATTATTGGAAAATCGTTTTGCTCTTTTTCTGAATAAAACTTGATGTCTAATTGTGTTTTCATAGGTCTCACAATTAGAAAGGTTTTGTGATGAACAAATACAATACAGTTTTTTGTCGCACTTACTACGATGTTTTCCCAATTAATAATTTCCGCTAAAAGTCTGTCAAATATAAATTCTAATTCTTCTGCTTTATTTTTGAAAAGATCTCCAATGTTTACTTTTACACAGTTATGCCATTGGTTTGGGTTTTTTAATTCTCTTTCACATTTAGGGCAAGTCTGCATATTAAAGTTGTGATTTTATTCTGCTCAAAGTAGAAGGTGTCAAACCTAAATACGATGCAGCCATTTTGTTAGAAACTCTTACTAAAAAGTCGGGTTGATATTTCATAACCCATTGCACTTTTTCTAATGCGTCAAAACCCTGAAAACCATAAATCCTTTGTTGAGCCGTAATGAAACCACGTTCTAAAATTTGTCTATAAACTTTGGCAAACTGAGGCACAGTTTCAACTAAATGAAAAAAGTTTTCTCTTGATATTTTTAGTAGTTCGGATTTTTCAATTGTCTGTACAAACTCGAAAGCTAGTGTTTGGTCTATTAAGCTTGGTAGTGCTGTGCCAAAAGCACCTTCAAAAGCAAAATACCTTGTTGTGTCTATGCCTTCATTGTTAGTTGTAAATAGTCTTAAACAACCCTTATTTACAAAATAGTAATGTTTGCAAATCTGTCCTTGATTGAGTAGAAATTCGTTTCGTTTTGTTGTCAAGTGGGTAAAATGAGAACAAATATGGTCGAGTGTCGGCTCGTCAATAATTGTCCTATTCCTAAAATATATTTTGAGTTTTTCGTACATCTGTCTGTTTGTGTGGTGTCGCTTTAAAATGGCACATAACGGTTTGCAGCTTGCAGAAGTGGCGGATTATTTGCACCAAAGTTACTAAATATTACTGAACTTTCAACAAGCACAAAACTTTCTGAAATGCACTGAACCCGCCATTTTTGCAAACTGCTGTTGTATGAAGCCTTAAGTTAAAAAAATTAAACTTTATTGTTTAAGTAATTTATAATTAAATACATTATTTTCTGTTTCAACTTTAATTATATACATACCTTTTGGTAATGAGTTAATATTTATTATTGAATTATTACCAGTTATCTTTAATACTTGTTTGCCTGATATATCATGCATATAAATATTTCTTGTATTTGAATTTTTTAGGTTTTTTAAATAAAAGAAATCACTAGCAGGGTTTGGAAATATTTTAAAATCTTCAGTTGAATAATAATCCAAACCTAAATTTGTACAACTGACATTAATTGGAAAAAAGCTATCTAAATTTGATCCAATACCCAATTGACCTAAATTATTTTGACCAAAAGTACTTAGTTCAAAATCTGAGTTTAAAACAGAAGAAAATTTGAAACCATTACTTAACATTGTCCAATTAGTTCCATTTCCTACTTGTGATGGATTACTAACATTCGTGTTGTTTCCATTACCTAATTGTCCATTAGAATTATTTCCCCAAGACCAGAGTGTTCCATTATTTTTTAAAGCTAAATTAAAGTTAAAGTAAGAACTTATTTTTGACCAATCTGAAGAAGCCCCATTTTGTGTCGGAATTGAATTAAAGTTTGCACCCCAAGACCAAAGTGTTCCATTATTTTTTATAGCCATAGTATACCAGAAGCCTGTTGAAATTTCTTTCCAATCTGTTGAAGTGCCAATTTGAGTAGGAGCGAAAATTTGCGAGAATAAAATTCCATTTCCTAATTCACCATAATTACTTTGCCCCCAAGACCATAATGTGTTATTATTTTTTAATGCTATAGTCGATAGTCCTCCAAAGGATATGGATTTCCAATCCATATCAGTTCCTATTTGTGTAGGAACTAATATATCAGATGTGTTAGATGGTTGACCCAATTGATTATTTCCATCGTTTAAACCCCAACCCCAAAGAGTAAAGTTATTTTTTATTGCAGCTGAAACATATATTCCACCAAAAACATCTTTCCAGTCATTTTCATTTCCAATTTGAGTAGGTGTATTTAAATTAATAATTGAATTATTTCCGATTTGTCCATTAGAATTATTTCCCCAAGCCCAGAGTGTTCCATCGTTTTTTATACCAATTGAATGACCCGCTCCAGCTGCAATATCTCTCCAATTATTAGAATTTCCTATCTGAATTGGTATATTACTATCTATATTATTTCCATTACCTAATTGTCCGAATTGATTCATTCCCCAAGCCCAAAGTGTTCCATCAGTTCTTATAGCTATTGTATGATATTGACCATTGCTTACTTGTTTCCAACATTGGGAATATAATTCGTTATTTATTAACATTAAGACTAATAATAGTAGTTTTTTCATAATTGTAGTTTTTAAAGGTTTTATACAACTTGT
This sequence comes from Flavobacteriia bacterium, assembly GCA_004293045.1. Classification (GTDB taxonomy): domain Bacteria; phylum Bacteroidota; class Bacteroidia; order Flavobacteriales; family Flavobacteriaceae; genus Flavobacterium. The sequence goes on from RDXY01000004.1 coordinate 26,412, forward strand.
TTATATACTCAGTTTTTTGTTATTTAGTTGAGCATATCCACCTATTTTATAATAGCTTTGCTCAATTATTTTGTGTTTTATATTTTTTTCTAAACCGAAACCGCTCCTTTAATATGCTCGTGTGGGTCGTAGCCTTCCAACGTGAAATCGTCAAAAGTGAAATCGAAAATGTTGGTTACAGCTGGGTTCAATTTCATTATTGGTAATTTTCTTGGCTCACGGCTCAATTGTAAATTCACTTGTTCTATATGATTGTTGTAAATATGTGCGTCACCAAACGTATGGATAAATTCACCCGCTTCTAAACCACAAACTTGGGCTACCATCATCGTAAATAAGGCATACGACGCTATATTAAAGGGCACGCCCAAGAAAATATCAGCACTACGTTGGTACAACTGACAAGATAATTTCCCATCAGAAACATAAAACTGAAAAAACGCATGACAAGGCGGTAAAGCCGCTTTTCCGTTAGCCACATTTTCCGAAAAAGAAACGGTAGTGTCTGGCAACACCGATGGATTCCAAGCCGAAATTAACATTCTACGGCTGTTTGGATTGGTTTTTAAGGTTTCAATTAATTCTGTAATTTGATCGATTTCTTCGCTGTTCCAATTTCTCCATTGGTGCCCATACACAGGCCCTAAATTGCCATTTTCATCTGCCCAAGCATCCCAAATTTTTACGCCATTTTCTTGTAAATAGGCAATATTTGTTTCGCCTTTTAAAAACCAAAGTAATTCGTGAATAATCGATTTTAAATGTAACTTTTTGGTGGTTACCATCGGAAAACCTTCACTTAAATCAAATCGCATTTGGTAGCCAAAAACACTAATGGTTCCTGTTCCTGTTCGGTCGCCTTTTTGAGTTCCGTTCGCTAAAACGTGCTTTACTAAATCGTGATATTGTTTCATTTATATGGGTTTAAGGTGTTGGGTATAGGGTTAAGGGTTTTTAGTATTCGGTTTATTTCTTAAATAAGATAAAAAAGAGGCTATTCTTTTTTCAAGTATTTGAATGGATTCAATTTGTTTTGAAACTATATTTTCATCTAAATAATTTATATCTGAACACAACATGAATTGGGTTTCTAATTCAAAACAAGAACCTAAGCTAATTTCTAAAAATCTACATAAATCTTTATCTGAACTTTTAGCACATCCTTCAGCTATATTAGATGGAATAGATATTACAGAACGTTTTATTTGTGAAGTCAATCCAAACTTTTCATCGTCTGGCATTTGCTTCATAATCATATAAGTAGCAACCACAAGCAATCTACTCTCTTTCCAAATATCTAATTCTCTAAAATTTCTCATTCTGAAATAAAAAATTATCTTTTAAATCCTTTTACCAAAAACCCTTAACCTTTTACCCAATTAATGATTAAAAGCCTCTACGTCTTTTGGATTGTGTTCGTGTTTAAATAAAATTGCAAATGCTACAGTAATTATTAAAGCATATACTGCAAATGTTAGCCAAATGTTGTGCCAGTCTTTTCCGTTTGCAGTGGTAAAATAGGTATCAATTAAAAATCCACTTCCTAAACTTCCTAAAATGGCACCAAATCCGTTGGTCATCATCATAAATAATCCTTGTGCAGAAGATCGAATTTTAGAATCGGTTGTGGTTTCCACGAAAAGTGAACCTGAAATATTAAAGAAATCAAACGCCAATCCGTACACGATATTCGACATAATTATCATCCATAAACTTCCAATTGGATCGCCATAAGCGAAAAATCCAAAACGCAATACCCAAGCAATTAAACTAAAAAGCATTACTTTTTTAATTCCAAATCTTCGTAAGAAAAACGGAATGGCTAAAATAAATATGGTTTCAGAAATTTGAGAAATAGACAATACAATATTTGCCGATTTTACTACAAAAGTTTCTGCATATTTGGGTACGTTTTCAAAATCTTTAATATAGGTTTCGCCATACATATTGGTCAATTGTAAAGCGGCTCCTAAAAACATACTAAAAATAAAAAACATAGCCATTTTAGATTCTTTAAACAGTTTAAACGCATCTAAACCAAAAATTTGAGAGAATGTTTTGTTTTTACTTTCGTCTTTTATTGGTTCAATTTTTGGCAAAGTGAAAGAGAAAATCCCTAATACAATTGCGAAAAAAGATGCCATATAAAACTGATTGCATTCCACTGGCATATTGGTTATTGAAGCAATAGCTTTTCCTACTCCAATACCGAAAGAAAATGGCGGATTTACATTACTAAAAAGATTAGTACACCACATAGCTGCTATAAAACCGATAGTTCCCCAAACTCGAATAGGCGGATAATCTTTAATGATATTAAAGTTAAATTTTTTAAGAACCGCGTAAGAAAGCGAGTTAGACAACGACAAAGTTGGCATATAAAACAGCATTCCTATTAGTAATACCCAAAAGAAAGTAGATGGGCTATCAATGGCTGGTAAAAAAAGTAAAATGATACCATATAAAATATGGTGTATGCCGTATAATTTTTCAAGATTCAAATATTTATCTGCAATAATTCCTGAAATAGGTGGCATAATGATGGAACCTAAACCTAAAGTTGAAAACACAATTCCAAACTCGGCACCCGACCATTGTTTAAAACCAAATCCATAACTTGCCAAGGTAGTTAACCAGGCACCCCATACAAATAATTGTAAAAAACTTACAATAGTTAATTTTAATTTTATGTTCATTTTGTAGTATTTTGATTGGTGATTATTTTTTATCAATTTCGGCTTTTATTAGGGCTGCTTTTTCGTAATCTTCATTTTGAATGGCTTCATCTAACATATCAAGTAACTCTTGAGTAGAAAAGTTTGAATACATGTTTTGCGATTCTTCTTCACCATATACTTCCGGTTCAGAAAGTATATCATCGTCATCTATTTCTTCATCTGAATGGAATTCTTGTTTGTTTTTATTTAAGAAAATTCCAGCTTTATCTAATATATTTTTATAGGTAAATATAGGTGCATTAAATCGTAAAGCTAAGGCTATTGCATCAGATGTTCTGGCGTCAATAATTTCTTCTTTTGCGTCTTTTTCACAAATAATACTGGAATAAAACACGCCGTCTACCAATTTATGAATAATCACTTGGGTAATTACAATTTCATATTTACCTGCTAGGGTTTTAAACAAATCATGTGTTAAAGGACGAGGAGGTGTTATTTCTTTTTCTAAAGCTATAGCAATAGATTGTGCCTCAAAAGCACCAATAACTATGGGTAATTGTCTGTCGCCATCTTCTTCATTCAAAATTAAAGCATAGGCTCCATTTTGAGTTTGACTATACGATATTCCTTTAATGGTTAATTTAACTAAACTCATTTTGTACTTAAACTTTATTCAAATGTACTATAAAAATATTTTCTACAAAAAAAGGCCATCTAAATTGGATATTTCTATCGTATTTAGATAGCCTTTTTAGAAGGCACAATATATAAAAAATTATGCGTTTGCCGCTTTAAAAGCTTTTAATTTTTCAATCAATTTTGGTACTACATCAAAAGCATCTCCTACAATACCATAATCGGCTACTTTAAAGAAAGGCGCTTCAGCATCGGTATTAATTACCACTTTTACTTTAGAAGAGTTGATTCCTGCAATATGCTGAATGGCTCCAGAAATTCCGATAGCAATGTATAAATTAGCCGCTACTGGTTTTCCTGTTTGCCCTACGTGTTCTCCGTGAGGACGCCATCCAATATCCGAAACAGGTTTAGAACAAGCGGTTGCTGCACCAAGTACAGTGGCCAATTCTTCAATCATACCCCAATTTTCTGGTCCTTTTAATCCACGACCAGCAGACACCACAATTTCAGCATCAGCAATCGTTACTTTCCCTGTTGTTTTTTCAGAATTGATTACTTTCACACCAAAATCCGCATCCGATAAAGCTGGTGAAAAATCTTCTTCCGTTACTGAAGTGGCATTTTCAATCAATCCGAATGAATTTTTTGAAATTCCTAAAACTTTTACGTCTGTGGCAATCTCTGATATATTGAATGCTTTGTTTGAAAAAGCACTTCTTTTTACTTGAAATGGAGCCACGCTTACAGGTGCCTCAATTACATTTGAAACAAAACCTGCATTTAAATTTACAGCTACTAATGGCGCTATATGTAAACTATCTGTAGTTGAAGCTAAGATTACCACTTTAGCTCCTTCTTTTTCAGCAGCTTGCTTTATAACATCTGCGTAAGCTTTTGCATTAAATGACGTTAATTTATCATTTGTTACTTTTAATACTTTACTAACTCCGTAAGCTGATAAAGCATTATTTTCTGTAGCATTAATTGAAACCGCAGTTACAGTTGTTCCAAGCATATCGGCTACTTTTTTTGCATATGAAGCAATTTCAAAAGCTACTTTTTTGAATTTACCTTCGTTTGATTCTGTATATATTAAAACTGACATATCTTTTTATTTACGATTTACGATTTGCGATTAAATTACTTTGGCTTCGTTATGTAATAAATTAATTAATTCATCTAAATTATCTGAGCTAATTAATTTTACTGCTGATTTTGCTGCAGGTTTTTCAAATTTTATTGAAGATGTGGCATTAGCATCTAAAGTTGGTTCAACAATATTCAAGGCCTTTGTTCTTGCTGTCATAATGCCTCTCATGTTTGGAATTCTTAAATCTTTTTCTTCCACCAACCCTTTTTTACCCGCAATAATTAAGGGTAAATTTGATGTAGCTGTTTCTTTACCGCCATCAATTTCTCTAATTGTGGTGGCTTCAGTTCCAGAAATTTCAATTCCAATACAAGCATTTACAAAATTATATCCTAATAATCCAGCTAACATTCCAGGTACCATTCCTCCATTATAATCAATAGATTCTGTTCCGGCAATAATTAAATCGAACCCCCCTTGCTTCACCACATTTGCCAATTGTTTCGCAACAAATAAACCATCTTTTGGTGGTGTATTTACACGAATGGCTTCATCTGCACCAATAGCAAGCGCTTTTCTTAAGGTAGCTTCGGCATCTGCTCCGCCTACATTAACTACAGTTACATGAGCGCCATTTTGCTCTTTTAACACAATGGCTTTGGTTAAACCAAATTCGTCATTCGGATTAATAACATATTGTACACCATTTGTATCAAATTCGGTATCGTTATTAACAAAATTAATTTTTGAAGTAGTATCAGGGACATGACTGATGCAAACTAATATTTTCATTTTTATACTTATTTATAATGATGGTACGAAATTACAAAAAATGTTTTAAAAAAATATTATGCACGCATATAAAATGTTGTTTTTTCGCAAAAATTAAATATATTTTATGAATTGTTGAATTTAAGTAGCTAAAAATAAGAATTTGATAAGATATTATTAAAGAAATCGATTGAGTAAAAATATTAAATAATAATGAGTGTACTCGTTAAAATTTATTATTTTTGCACTTCACTAAGTTTTAGAATTAATTTTATGAGAACAATACAGTTTAGAGAAGCTATTTGTGAAGCAATGAGCGAAGAAATGCGTCGTGATGAAACGGTGTACTTAATGGGAGAAGAAGTTGCAGAATATAATGGAGCCTATAAAGCTTCTAAAGGTATGCTTGATGAATTTGGACCAAAAAGAGTAATTGACACTCCAATTGCAGAATTAGGTTTTGCAGGGATTGCAGTAGGTTCAGCCATGAATGGATGCCGCCCAATTGTAGAATACATGACTTTCAATTTTTCATTAGTAGGAATTGATCAAATAATAAATAATGCAGCAAAAATGCGTCAAATGTCAGCTGGACAATTTCCTATGCCGATGGTTTTTCGAGGACCAACAGCATCTGCAGGGCAATTAGGCGCCACACACTCACAAGCTTTTGAAAACTGGTTTGCCAACACACCAGGTCTAAAAGTTGTAGTACCCAGTACCGTTTATGACGCAAAAGGATTGTTAAAAGCTGCCATTCGTGATAACGACCCTGTTATTTTCATGGAGTCAGAACAAATGTACGGTGATAAAGGAGAAGTTCCTGAAGGGGACTATATCATTCCACTTGGCGTAGCAGATATTAAACGTGAAGGTACTGATGTAACTATCGTTTCATTTGGTAAAATTATCAAAGAGGCATTTATTGCAGCTGAAGAATTAGCCGAAGCAGGTATTTCTTGTGAAATTATAGATTTAAGAACCGTTCGTCCAATGGATTACGACTGTATTATTAATTCGGTTAAAAAAACAAATAGATTAGTCGTTTTAGAAGAAGCCTGGCCATTTGCCTCTGTAGCTTCAGAAATTACTTATATGGTTCAAGAACGTGCTTTTGATTATTTAGACGCACCAATTCAACGTATTACTACTGCTGACACACCTGCACCTTACTCACCTACGCTATTAAAAGAGTGGTTACCAAATAGTAATGATGTAGTAAAAGCAGTTAAAAAAGTAATGTATAAATAAAAAATAATTTAGGTACAAATTGTAATTTGTGAAGCAATTAAAATACTATTGTTTTTTTTTAATCATTAGTATTCCATTTGCCTACTACTTTAAAATAAAGTATATTTGAATCCCGATTTTATCGGGATTTTTTTTACGAAAGAACCAAATGAAAAACCTACTAACACTCGTTATACTAATTTCATCGCTTGCTTTTTCCCAAACAAAAGTTAGCGGTATTGTTTTAGACGATGCCAAACAACCCGTTTCTTACGCAACGGTTGCGTTTAAAAATTCTGCTGAAGGCGTAATTGCAGATGAAAATGGTAAATTTTATCTGGAATCAAAAAAAACATATCCTACGTTAATAGTTTCGTTTGTAGGGTATAAAGACAAAGAAATAGCTCTTTCTGGCACGTTTAATTACGATTTAAAAATTAGTTTAGAAAACGCTAACGAAATTGCCGAAGTGAAAGTGTATGGCGGAAAAACTTCAAAGAAAAACAATCCCGCTATAGATATTCTTAGAAAAATTTGGGAAAGAAAAAAGAAAAATGGATTGCGTCAATTTTATCAGTATGAGTACGATAAGTATGAAAAAATTGAATTTGACATAAATTCTATAGATAGCACCTTTATGAAAAATAAAATCTTCAAAAATGTAGAATTTATTTTTCAACACGTAGACACTTCTGCCATTACAGGTAAAAATTTCTTGCCAATTTTTATTAATGAAACTAAGAGTAAAGTATATGGTGATAATCTAAAAAACAAAACAAAAGACGTTTTAGAAGCCAATAAATACTCAGGATTTGGTAACGCAAATAATGATGGGGTTAATGCCTTTTTAAAAGATTTATATGCCGATTATGATATTTATAATAATTACCTGAAATTTTTCGATAAAGATTTTGTAAGCCCGTTATCCCGAACAGGAATTCAAGTATATAATTATGTTTTAGCAGACAGTACATTTATTGATAAAAAATGGTGTTATAATATTGTATACTATCCACGAAGAAAAAACGAGTTGACTTTTAAAGGTGATTTTTGGGTAAACGATTCCACTTTTGCCATAAAAAGCATTAATATGGAAGCTAGCAAAAGTGCTAACATTAATTGGGTTCGAGACATCTATATTGAGCAAGAATTTGATGTGCTAAACGATTCTGTTTTCTTATTGAAACGCGATCACATGATGACGGATTTTGCCTTAACCAAAAAAGAAGGTTCAAATGGCATGTACGGAAAACGAACTACCATGTTTAAAAATCATGAATTCAACCGAGAAAAAGACGATAAATTTTACCGTGAAGAAGTCAACAACTTCAATAAAGAAGCATTTACTAAAACCGAGGAATATTGGGAAGAAAATCGGTTTGAAAGTCTAAATTCTAACGAAAAAGGAATTTATGAAATGCTCGATACCCTAAAAACAGTTCCTAAAATTAAACGTATTTATAATTTAGTATCTATTTTAGGAAGTGGTTATATACAAGTTGGAAAATTTGATATTGGACCTATTTTCTCTACTTTTGGATACAATGATGTAGAAGGGCAACGTATTAGATTAGGGGGTAGAACGTATTTCGGACCAAACGACCCATGGCGTATTCAAGGATACACTGCTTATGGTTTTAAAGACCAAAAAATAAAATACGGAATCAATGCCCGCCTAATGCTGGATAAGAAAAATAGATTTATTGTAACTTTTGGTAACCGCAGAGATGTAGAACAAATTGGGGTAAGTTTAACCACTTCGAATGATGTTTTAGGTAGAAGTTTTGCGTCTTCTTCTTTTTTCTCAAGTGGCACAAACAATAAGTTAACGAATGTAAATTTAACTAACTTAGGTTTTGAGATAGAACCAGTTAAAAATTTGGTTTTTGAAAGTAGTTTTTCATACAGAACTTTATCTTCTGCCTCTCCAGAATTTAAATTGGATTATTTTACTGATGCTACATTTAGTAAAACGGCTAATAAAATTACCCAATCTGAAGTCAATTTCTTAATCAACTATACACCAAATAGAAAAATGATAGGCTATGGTGTGGATCGAATGGAAGTAGATTTAAATTATCCAAGAATTTTTGTGAGTTATTCTCAAGGATTAAAAGGCGTTTTAAATAGCGATTTCAAGTATTCCAAATTACAACTTTTTTACCGTCAACCTTTATTAATTGGTGGTTTTGGCCGATTATTTTCGACTTTAGAAGTTGGGAAAACTTTCGGGACAGTTCCACTATCTTTAATGGGAATTATTCCTGGGAATCAATCGTATTTTATTATTGATAATACCTATAACTTATTAAATTATTACGATTTTGTAGCCGACCAATACACGTCACTTCATTTGGAACATAATTTCAATGGAAAATTATTTTCCAGAGTGCCTTTACTTAGAAAATTAAATTGGCGAGAAATAATAGGTGTAAAAGCCGTTTATGGTTCCGTTTCAAATGAAAACAAAGCCTTAAATGCTTCTGGACAAGTCTATCTAGCACCTGTAAATGGCTATTACGAATATTCTGCCGGAATAGGTAATATTTTTAAAGTAATGCGAGTAGATGCCTCTTGGCGAGGCCGTTATTTTGATCTTCCTGAAGCTCGAAAATTTACAATTCGAGTAGGTTTTGGATTTTATTTTTAAACGATCAACTTCCTTCTTGTTTAAAAAAAAATTAATTTTTCATAATTTTTTTGATATATTTTTATGGTTACTGCATTTTTATTATTACAAAATCTATAATATAAAAAATCGAATATACGCGACACCTAACCTTCTATCTTTTTTCTAACTTTGTAGTCGAAAAAATACTTAAAATGACAGCAGATAGAGTTACTACATTTGATGTTTTGGTGGAAATCCCAAGAGGAAGTCGAAACAAATATGAATATGATTTTGATTTAAAAAGAATGCGTTTTGACAGAATGCTATTCTCCTCAATGATGTATCCAGCAGATTACGGATTTATTCCTGAAACATTAGCATTAGATGGCGATCCTCTAGATGTGTTAGTATTAGTAACCAAGCCAACATTTCCAGGATGTGTTATAGAAGTAAAACCTATAGGAGTATTCCATATGGCAGATGACAAAGGTCCAGATGAAAAAGTAATTTGCGTGCCGGTTTCAGATCCAATCTGGAATTCATTAAACGACTTAAGTGACGTAAATCCACACTTAGTAAAAGAAATTGAACACTTTTTTCAAGTATATAAAGATTTAGAAAATAAAAATGTTGATGTAGAAGGTTGGGGAGATGTAAATGAAGCCCGTGCCATCATTAAAGAATGCACAGAACGATTTGAAGCAATTGAAAACAAACCAGAAGGTTTATTCAGTATAAAATAAAAAAAAATTAACAATTTTTATTAAAAAAGGCAATTATGATTGGAATAATTGCCTTTTTTGTGTATTTTTGCTCGATTAAATTAAAATTAACTATTTACAAAAAACTATGAATAATTTTATGATTTACTTGCCAATTGTAATGGCAATCATTGGTTTGCTTTTTATGGCAATGAAACGTGCCTGGGTATTAAAACAAGATGCCGGTGACGGTAAAATGAAAGAAATTTCAGATTACATCTATGAAGGAGCATTGGCTTTCTTAAAAGCAGAATACAGATTATTAACTGTATTTGTAATTCTAGCAAGTATTGTTTTAGCTGGAATTACTTTTATTCCAGGAGTAAAAACACATTTATTTATTGTTGTAGCATTTATTTTCGGAGCTTTCTTTTCAGCTTTAGCAGGAAATATGGGTATGAAAATTGCTACAAAAACAAACGTAAGAACAACACAAGCCGCACGTACAAGTCTACCTCAAGCATTAAAAGTATCTTTTAGTGGAGGAACAGTAATGGGCTTAGGAGTAGCAGGTTTAGCTGTATTAGGTTTAACCGGGTTCTTCATACTATTATTTAGATATTTTATGCCAGGTGGTGTTTGGACAAACACTGAGGACATGACAATTGTTCTAGAAACTTTAGCTGGATTCTCTTTAGGTGCTGAATCTATTGCATTATTTGCACGTGTAGGTGGTGGTATTTATACCAAAGCAGCTGACGTAGGTGCGGATTTAGTAGGTAAAGTTGAAGCTGGAATTCCAGAAGATGATCCAAGAAATCCAGCGACTATTGCGGATAACGTGGGTGATAACGTAGGAGACGTGGCTGGTATGGGTGCCGATTTATTTGGTTCTTATGTAGCTACGGTTTTAGCAGCTATGGTTTTAGGAAATTATGTAATTAAAGATATGGGTGGTAAAATCGAAGACGCTTTTGGCGGAATCGGACCTATTTTATTACCTATGGCAATTGCTGGTTTTGGAATTTTATTTTCTATCATTGGAACAATGTTAGTGAAAATTTCTAGCGATGATGCTAAAGAAGCACAAGTACAAAAAGCATTAAATATTGGAAACTGGGTTTCTATACTTTTAACTTTAGTAGCGTGTTACTTTTTAGTAGAATATATGTTACCAACTACAATGAAAATGGAATTCTACGGAGAAGGATTGAAAGATATTTCTTCAATGCGTGTTTTCTATGCTACAATTGTAGGATTAATTGTGGGTGGAGCCATTTCATCAGTTACGGAATATTATACAGGATTAGGTACAAAACCAGTTTTAGCAATTGTACAAAAATCATCAACTGGAGCAGGAACTAACGTAATCGCTGGTTTAGCTACTGGTATGATTTCAACTTTCCCAACTGTAATTTTATTTGCTGCGGCAATATGGGCTTCATATGCTTTTGCAGGATTTTATGGTGTGGCTTTAGCTGCTTCTGCTATGATGGCTACAACAGCTATGCAATTAGCAATTGATGCTTTCGGTCCTATTTCTGATAACGCAGGAGGTATTGCTGAAATGAGTGAATTACCAAAAGAAGTTCGTACACGTACAGATATTTTAGATTCAGTTGGTAACACAACTGCTGCCACTGGAAAAGGATTTGCCATCGCTTCTGCAGCGTTAACATCGTTAGCTTTATTTGCTGCCTATGTAACGTTTACAGGAATTGACGGAATTAATATTTTCAAAGCGCCAGTATTAGCGATGTTATTTATTGGTGGAATGATTCCTGTAGTATTTTCTGCATTAGCTATGAATTCTGTAGGAAAAGCAGCAATGGATATGGTATATGAAGTACGTCGTCAGTTCAAAGAAATTCCAGGAATTATGGAAGGAACAGGTAAACCAGAATATGGTAAATGTGTGGAAATTTCAACTAAAGCCGCTTTACGCGAAATGATGTTACCAGGTATTTTAACGATTGGTTTCCCAATTGCAATAGTACTTTTAGGAAAATTAGTTTATCCAGATAACAACCAATTAATCGCTGAAATGTTAGGTGGTTATATGGCTGGAGTTACCGTTTCAGGTGTACTTTGGGCCGTGTTCCAAAATAACGCTGGTGGTGCTTGGGATAATGCTAAAAAATCATTCGAAGCTGGAGTTGAAATCAATGGCGAAATGACATACAAAGGTTCTGATGCGCACAAAGCAGCGGTAACTGGAGATACTGTTGGAGATCCATTTAAAGATACTTCTGGTCCTTCAATGAACATCTTAATTAAATTAACGTGTTTAATTGGATTGGTAATCGCACCGATTTTAGGTGGTCATTCTGAAGGAACTAAAAAAGAAATGAAATGTACAATTATCAAAATGAATGTTGATAGTGCTTCAAAAATGGGCAAATGCGACATGACAAAATGTGCAACTATAACAAAAGATGAATGCGCAAAAATGTGTGATTCTTTAGGTTGTACAGCAGAAGAAAAAGAAATATGTATGTCTCATTACGATGCTAATGGTAAATTCATTGGAAAAGAAGGAGAAAAATCTTGCTGCGCTAAAGACGCTGACAAAAACGTTAAAGTAGAAATTAAAAATGTAAACGGAAAAGCAAAAGCAACCGTTACAACTTCTATTAACAAGAGTGTAAATGTTCAAACTTTTGAAGGTTCATTAGAAGAAGTAAAAGCAAAAGTAGAAGGATTGAAATAGTTTTTTTACAACATTTATAAAGAAAGCCTCAGAAATGAGGCTTTTTTTTATGCAATTAATTTGTATATTTATCCTGTACATAAATAATTACATATGAAAACCACCTATACGTTTCTTTTATTTTTTCTATTCTCGTTGAGCTTTTCCCAAACAGCTATTGCAATTATTCCAAAACCACAAAACACTATAGTAGGAAAAGGTAGTTTTTATATTACACCCAAAACATGTATTCAAGCCGATGAAAATTCATTTGAAGCTACTTATTTAAAAGAAGCAATTCAAATTCAAACCGGATTACAACTAAAAATAACTTCAAAAAATAATTCTAGAAACATCCATTTGGTTTTACTAGAACCTAAAATTGCAAATTTCAACAAAGAGCAATATGAAATAGTAATATCTGATTCGAAAATAATTATTTCAGCCCTCACTAAACAAGGACTTTTTTATGGTATCCAAACGTTATTGCAACTGGTTCCCTTTGAGAAAAAAAACGAAATTGCGATCCCTTGGATAAATATATCAGATGCACCAAAATACGCTTGGCGTGGTATGCATCTTGATGTCTGCAGACACTACTTCCCTATTCCGTTCATCAAAAAATACATTGATTATTTAGCGCATTATAAAATGAATACCTTTCATTGGCACCTAACCGAAGATCAAGGTTGGCGCATCGAAATCAAAAAATACCCCAAACTAACAGAGGTTGGCGCATGGAGAAATGGGTCAATGGTTGGACGTTATGACGACCAAAAATTTGATGATATTAAATATGGTGGCTTTTATACTCAAGAAGAAATTAAGGAAGTAGTGGCTTATGCAACTCAACGCCACATCACAATTATTCCAGAAATTGAAATGCCTGGACATTCGCTTGCTGCATTGGCAGCTTATCCAGAATTATCTTGTACAGGAGAAACCTTTGAAGTAGGAAAAAAATGGGGTGTTTTTGATGATGTATATTGCCCAAAAGAAGAAACCTTTACGTTTTTAGAAAATGTACTTTCTGAAGTATTAGCTTTATTCCCTTCCGAATACATTCATATTGGTGGTGATGAATGCCCAAAAACAAGATGGAAAAGTTGTGCGCATTGTCAAAAATTGATTAAAGAAAAAGGATTAAAAGACGAACATGAATTACAAAGTTATTTTATCCAACGCATTGAAAAATTTGTAAATAGTAAAGGGCGAAAAATTATTGGCTGGGATGAAATTTTGGAAGGCGGATTGGCCCCAAATGCAGCTGTTATGAGTTGGCGCGGAACCGAAGGTGGAATTGCCGCAGCCAAGCAAAAACATTACGTAGTGATGACTCCCGGTTCACACTGTTATTTTGATCATTACCAAGGAAAACCCGAAAACGAACCTTTAGCCATAGGCGGATTTACTTCTTTAGAGAAAGTTTATAATTTTAATCCTATGCCTGAAGAACTTAATGCTGAAGAAAGAAAGTATATTTTAGGTGCACAAGCTAATGTTTGGACGGAATATATTCTTACTCCAGAACAAGTTGAATATATGATTATGCCAAGGATGTCCGCTTTGGCTGAAGTCTTATGGGGAACAGCAAAACCAGAAAATTATCTAGATTTTAAAACCCGATTACAAGCACAAGAAAATTGGCTGAAAAGCAACAATATCAATTATAGAAAAACTTCTTTCACTGAATAAAATAATATGACAAATAGACGAAATTTTTTAAAGAAAACTGCTTTGGCGACAGCTGGATTGGCGCTTACTAGTTTCAAAAATACAACTGAAACTGCTGAAAATAAAGTGGCGTTAAATTCGGTTCAAAAACCAATAGTGCTTTCCACTTGGCGATTTGGGATTGAAGCCAATACAGCTGCTTGGGAAATATTAAGTAAAAATGGTCGCGCTTTAGATGCGGTTGAAGCTGGAGTAAAGATTCCGGAAGGCGACCCAAATGAACGCAGTGTAGGCTATGGAGGTCGTCCTGACAGAGACGGAAAAGTAACTCTAGATGCTTGTATTATGGACGAATTTTCAAATATTGGTTCTGTTGCTTGTTTGGAGTACATCAAACATCCGATTTCTGTTGCTCGCGCGGTAATGGAAAAAACACCTCACGTAATGTTGGTAGGAAAAGGAGCGTTACAATTTGCACTTTCACAAGGCTTCAAAAAAGAAAATTTATTAGTTGAAGAATCTGAAAAAGAATGGAAAGAATGGTTAAAAACAAGTCAATACAAACCCATTGCTAATATCGAAAATCATGACACCATTGGCATGATTGCTTTAGATGCGAATGGAAATTTATCAGGCGCGTGTACAACCAGCGGCATGGCATTTAAAATGCACGGTCGTGTAGGCGATTCCCCAATCATTGGCGCAGGGTTATACGTAGATAACGAAATAGGGGCCGCTACAGCAACAGGCCATGGTGAAGAAGTCATCCGAATCTCTGGATGCCATTTGGTAGTAGAACTGATGCGACAAGGTTTATCTCCTCAAAAAGCTTGTGAAGAAGCCGTAATGCGGATTGTAAAACTAACTCAAAATCGAGGCAAAGAATTAAAAGACATTCAAGTTGGATTTATTGCTTTGAATAAAAAAGGAGAATATGGTTCGTATTGCATACAAGGAGGTTTCAATTATGCCGTTTATGATGCAACTGGAAACAAATTACTTGATGCCAATTACTTTTTGAAATAATGAAAAAATTCGAAATCGCTTGTTTCAATCTCGAATCAGCCATACTAGCTCAAAAAGCAGGTGCGGATAGAGTCGAATTATGTGCAAATCTTTCAGTTGGTGGCACAACACCTTCTGTTGAAATGATTCAACAAGCTCGAGAGCATTTGACAATAGATATCTATGTAATGATTCGTCCAAGAGGTGGAAATTTTGTTTACTCAGAAGCAGAATTTCAGCAAATGAAATCGGAAATCGAAACCATCAAAAAACTTGGTGTTAACGGATTTGTTTTTGGAATTTTGAATAAAGATGACACCATAAATATCGAACAAAACAAAACGTTAGTAGCTGAAGCCTATCCTTTTTCTTGTACATTTCATCGTGCTTTTGATGCTGTTTCCAATTATGAACAGGCTTTGGAAGCTGTTATTTCTTGTGGCTTTTCAACGATTCTTACATCTGGAACTTTAACTAATGTTATGGAAGGCAAAGAAGTTTTAAAAAAATTAGTCGTTCAAGCCAAAAATAGCATCGAAATTATGCCCGGTGGCGGCTTGCGTTCAACTAATATTTCTGAATTGAATCAAATTGTTGGTGCAAATTGGTATCATTCCTCTGCAATTACCGATGGAAGTGAAATCGCAGATCCAAAGGAAATTATCCAACTAAAGGAAATGATGCAATCATAAATGAGTTGCTATGTTTAAAAAAATAACATTATTTCTAATTTTTATTTGCTATTCCGTTTTGGGACAAACTTCTTATCGGAATTTGTCATCAGAAAATTGGCTATTCAACAAACAAGGGGAAACTAAAAAATACAAAGCTACTATTCCTGGAACTGTTCATACCGATTTATTCGCGAATCAATTAATTCCTGATCCTTTTTTTGGAGCCAATGAAAAACAATTGCAATGGATTGAAAATGAAAACTGGGAATATGAAACCACCTTTTCATTATCTGAAAAAGAAATTTCCAATGAAAATATCGAATTAGAATTTGAGGGTTTAGATACCTATGCA
Organism: Flavobacteriia bacterium; assembly: GCA_004293045.1. GTDB lineage: Bacteria > Bacteroidota > Bacteroidia > Flavobacteriales > Flavobacteriaceae > Flavobacterium. The sequence continues at coordinate 42,526 of RDXY01000004.1, forward strand.
ACTGTTTTTTTAAACGGAAAAATAGTTTTAGAGGCAGATAACATGTTCCGAAAATGGATAATTTCTGCAAAAAATCAGCTAAAAAAAGGAAAAAATCAGCTAAAAATTGTATTTCAATCGGCCGTTCAAAAAGGAAAAGAAGAAGCCGCAAAATTATCGTATACTTTACCTGAAAAAGAACGTGTTTTTGTTCGAAAAGCGCAATATCAATTTGGTTGGGATTGGGGACCACGATTTGTAACCGCTGGAATATGTAGAAAAGTACAATTGAAATTTTGGAATAATGCCACATTTGAAGATGCTAAACACGAGCAGGTATATGTTTCTGAAAAACTCGCAAAACTGAATTTTATATTGCAAATTAAATCTCAAAGAGATCAAGAAATTAAAATATTTCACAATGAAAAGTATTATTATTTTTATTTAATAAAGGGTAAAAATGAACTTAAAATTCCAGTATCAATTGAAAATCCTAAACTATGGTGGTGCCACGGATTGGGCGATCCTTATCAATTTTTATTTCAATTTGAAATCATTTACAAGGATACTATTATAGACTATACTGCGGTAAAAGTTGGCATAAGAAAAATCGAGTTTATTCAAGATAAAGATGAATTTGGAACAAGTTTTTACTTCAAATTAAATGGTAAGCCTGTGTTTATGAAAGGGGCAAATTATATTCCTCAAGATAGTTTTATTCCAAAACAAACACCATCAAGTTATCACGAATTAGTTCAAAACGCACGAAAAGCCAACATGAATATGTTACGCGTTTGGGGTGGTGGCGTATATGCCGATGACGAATTTTACAATGCTTGTGATGCAAATGGAATTTTAGTTTGGCAGGATTTTATGTTTGCTTGTGCGATGTATCCCGGAGATGAAAAATTTGTAGAAAACGTAAAACAAGAAGTAATAGATAACGTAAATCGTTTACAAAATCATCCAAGTATTGCCCTTTGGTGTGGCAATAATGAAAATGATGAAGGCTGGCACAATTGGGGTTGGCAAAAGCAATTTCAGTATTCAAAAGCAGATTCTACAAAAATTTGGAACGACTATAAAAAAGTATTTCATGAAGTAATTCCACAAACATTAGATAGACTTTTATCCAAAGAAAAAAATCTGTATTGGCCTTCTTCACCCTCCATTGGCTGGGGACGAAAAGAAAGTTTATCACAAGGCGACTCCCATTATTGGGGGGTGTGGTGGGGAAAAGAACCTTTTGAAACCTACCAAAAGAAAGTTGGAAGATTTATGAGCGAATATGGCTTTCAAGGGATGCCCAATATGGTAACCTTAGAAAAAGTAATTCCTAAAGAAGATTTTAATTTTACTTCGGAAGCGTTTAAAAATCATCAAAAACATCCTACTGGATTTGAAACTATAAATGAATATATGGCACGAGATTTTCCAGTCCCTAGTGCTTTAGAAAAATACAATTATGTTTCGCAAATTTTACAAGCATATGGTATGAAAACCGCCATTGAAGCACACCGATTAGCAAAACCCTATTGCATGGGTTCTTTATATTGGCAATTAAACGATTGCTGGCCCGTAACCTCATGGAGTACTTTAGATTACTATGGAAATTGGAAAGCGGCACATTACCAAGTTAAAGAAAGTTTTGCTCCGATATTTTTTGCTGTTACAGAAAATGAAAATAAACTTTCTATTATTGGAGGTAACGATAATTTAGATGCAATATCAGGAACATTAGTTGTTAAATTAATTGATTTTTCTGGGAACGAACTTTGGACTGCATCAAAAGAATGTACTTTGGACGTAGAAAAAAATACAAATTGTTTGCAGATTTCTAATGCCGAATTGCCAAAATTTGATAAAGAAAAAACAGTTTTAGTTTTAGCATTTACTAGTAATCATACGAAAACTGTTGCACATCATTACTTTGTAAAACCAAAAGATTTAAGACTTGAAAAACCAAACATTGAAATTAAAATTGTGGGCGAAACACTTATCGAACTTAAAACAAATACACTTGCAAAAAATGTCTATCTAGAAGCAAACGATACTTTTTTTGAAGAAAATTATTTTGATTTAGTTCCCGGAATTCCAAAGATAATTAAAACTCAAAAACCTACTCAAGAAACTAAGGTACTATCTTTATTTGATGCCATGAATGAATAAAACCAAAAAAAAACGCCTCAAATGAGGCGTTTTGTATGCTAAAATAATCCGTTTAATTCGGCATCTATTCGGTTGATGATGTTTCCTAAATCTTCAGGATTGTTTACAAAATCGATATCGTCCACATCTATAATTAATAACTTTCCTTTTGTGTAAGTAGTAACCCAAGCTTCATATCGTTCATTTAATCTACTTAAATAATCAATAGAAATAGAGTTTTCATAATCTCGACCTCGTTTATGAATTTGCCCTACTAAATTTGGAATAGAACTTCTTAAATAAATAAGCAAATCTGGCGCTCCCACTAAACCTTCCATTAAATCAAATAGTAATTTATAATTGGTATAATCTCTATTTGACATTAAACCCATTGCATGTAAATTTGGTGCAAAAATAAAAGCATCTTCATAGATGGTTCTATCTTGTATCGTTTTTTTACCTAATTTTCTTATTTCTAAAATTTGTCTGAAACGACTATTTAAAAAATAAATTTGCAGGTTAAAACTCCAACGTTCCATAGAATGATAAAAATCATCCAAATACGGATTATCATCTACATCTTCAAAATGAGCCTCCCATTTAAAATGTTTAGATAATAATCTAGTTAGAGAGGTTTTTCCTGCGCCAATATTTCCAGCAATTGCTATATGCATATATTATTTTTTAATTTGATAGGTGACTAATTGATAGTCCGTAAAAATAGAAAAAAATCCATCGGAATAACAAAAATTATATATCAATTTTTCATTAATATTTATTCTAGTCGATAACTCATTTTTAAAGGTATAATAATACATTTTATTTTCAAAAAGATAAAACCCTTCGTTTGGACTTATAAAAAATACTTTTTCATAAGGTGCTATTTTTCCTAAACTAATTATTTTTCCAAATTTTGATATCGAAAAGCAATTTTTTTCAGTGTCTATCCAATACAAATAATTATAATCCGATTGCGAGAATGTGATGTTTTTAATAGGATTGGAAAGAAATTTTATTTTTTTAGAATTTAGATTATACAATCCAATTTGTTGGCTTATACTATCGTAGAACCACAATTCATTTTGAGAAGCAGGCTTTAAAAATTCGCAATTAATCTCTGAAAAAATAGTAGACTTAATTTCGTTAAATTGAGCGTCTAATAAAACAAAAGCATTATTTTCTTTATAGAAAATAAGCGTTTGTAATAAATTGAATGTCTCTACACTTGAAATTTTTCCAAATGCATTATTAGAATAATTTAACGTGACCTTTTTATTGATTTTATATAAGTTATTACTGGTAGAAAAATAGTTGTTTCCTGATAAATCATTTCCCCAAAACACTTCATAATTAAAAAGTTTCGAAGACATCTTAACAGATTCAATATCCTGAGCAGAAGAATGAAAAATGAATAATAAAAAAAAGAGTGTAATTCGCATAATATAAATATTAACACAAAAATAACAAATTACAGTGTAACTATTAGCTATTTTTATTGTCTAATATTGTTTAAAATAAAAACAAGATGAAAAAAATATTTTTTGCCCTACTAGGTTTAAGTACTTTTATGGCCACTGCACAGAAAGATTTTCAAGGAATGGCGGTTTATGAATCAAAAACGTCTACATCAGAATTTGCCAAAAATTTTGACGGAAACAAAGACATGACTCCAGAAATGAAAACTCAAATTATGGAAAGAATGAAAAAAATGTTTGAAAAAACATACATTCTGAATTTTGACAAATCAGTTTCAATTTATAAAGAAGAAGAAAAACTTGACGCGCCAGGACAACAAGGCGGCGGAAGAATGATGGCGTCTTTTATGGGCGGCGGTGGAACGTATTATAAAAACGTTAAAGAAAAACAATATACGGTTGATAAAGAAGTATTTGGTAAAGAATTTTTAATTAAAGATTCATTACCAAATTTAAAATGGGTACTAAGTGACGAATCAAAAAAAATTGGTGATTATACTTGTTTTAAAGCTACAGCTGTAAAAGAGGCCAGTAAAACTGACTTTAGAAATTATAGAAGAAAAAAAGAAGAGCCAAAAAAAGAAACAGAGGAAGGAAAAGTTGACAAAAAAGCTGCTGAAGAGAAAAAAGAAGAAAAGAAAACCAACTTTTTTGCCGAAATAGACATGCCTAAAGAAGTTACTGTAACTGCTTGGTATTGTCCAGAAATTCCTGTAAACCAAGGACCTGATGAATATTGGGGTTTACCAGGATTAATTATGGAAGTTAACGATGGAAAAACCGTAATTATGTGTTCGAAATTAGTATTGAATGTAAAAGAAAAAATTGAAATTAAAGCACCTACAGGTGGTGATAAAGTAACTCAAAAAGAATACGACGATATTATGATGAAAAAAATGAAAGAAATGAGTGAAATGGGCGGCGGACCTGGATCAAGAGGTGGTATGCAAATAAGAATGTCTAGATAAAACCGCAACTAAATTAATTCCAAAATTATGAGAAATTTACCTAAATTCTGTTTTTTACTTTTCTCTGCCACTCTTTTTGGGCAAGATTTTTATGGCAAAGTAGAATACCAAACCATTCAAAATAAATCTAAAAAAGAAGCTGTTTCTATTTCTAAAGAATCCGAAAAAGAAACTACCGAAGATGCCTTGACGGGTATTGATAAAGATGCGTTTGAAGAAGCTTTAGCAAAAGCATTTCAAAAAAAGTACCTTTTAACATTCAATAAAAACGAAGCGCTTTTTGAGGAAGTTGTAGCACTAGAAAAACCAAATCCAGGACAAGGCGGCATGACCATTTCTGTAAGTATGTCTGGAGATGGAGATAAATACATGAATACAAAAGATAAAATTTCATATACGGAAGAAGATCTTTTTGGTGATGAATTTGTGATTAAAGATTCGTTACCAAAAATTGCTTGGGAAATCACCACCGAAACTAAAATAATTGGGGACTATACTTGTGTAAAAGCCACTTATATTGAACCCGTTTCTAAAAATGATTTGGAAGCGTACGACCGTTATCAGGAAAAAATAAAGAAAGAAAAAACTACCTTATTTCAAATGAAAAAACCAGAACCTCAAACCATTACAGCTTGGTATACTAGTGAGATTCCTGTTAGTTTTGGACCTAATGGCGTTTGGGGTTTACCTGGGTTAATATTACAATTGGAAAATGAAAACTACATTTACTTTTGTACAAAAGTTAACCTAAAAAACAACGAAAAAGTTAAAATTAAAATTCCGAATTCTGGTAAAATCATCTCCAAAAAAGAATACGAGAAATACGAGAAAAAAATGCAAAAACAAATGGAAGATCAAGACGGTGCCTTTATGATTCGTGAAATAAAAAACTAACAAACACCCCTAAATGAAAAAAATAATTTTAGTATTAAGCTTATTTCTTGTTGGGATAAGTTACTCGCAATCAGTAAAGGTTTCAGGAATTCTTAAAGATAGCGACAATTTGGTTATAGAAACAGCCAATGTAATGGCTATTAACCAAGTCACAAAAGCCATGGATGCCTATAACATTACCAGTGAAAAAGGGGAATTTTCATTAAACTTAAAACCCAATACCGAATATATTATCAAAGCTGGTTACATTGGGTATGCCCCTTTTGAACAAAAAATTACTACTACAAAAGAGAATCAAACTTTTAATATTGTTTTATCAAGTTCTAACACCATTGAAACCGTTGAAATTGTTCGAGAAATGCCTGTTAGAATAAGTGGTGATACCATTATTTACAATTCCGATTCGTTTACCAACGGAACCGAAAAAAAATTAGAAGATGTATTAAAAAAACTACCCGGAGTGTCTGTTAATAAAGATGGTGAGATTTCCGTAGAAGGTAAAACAGCACAAAAATTAATGGTTAATGGAAAAGATTTTTTTGATGGTGATACCAAATTAGGGGTTAAAAACATTCCTGCAGATGCCATTGACAAAGTACAAGTTTTAAGAAATTATAATGAAGTTTCTAATCTAAAAGGATTGGAAAACAATGAAGACAACATTGCTATCAATATTAAACTAAAACAGGGTAAAACCAACTTTTGGTTTGGTGATGTACTTGCCGGAGAAGGAATTATTGACTCTAAAAACAGAGGGATTGTAAACCCAAAACTGTTTTATTATAGTCCAAAATACAGTGTCAATTTAATTGGAAACTTAAATAATATTGGCGAGTTGCCGCTTACCACGCAAGACTATTTTAAATTTACTGGAGGATTTAAAAATATGATGCGTAAAGGAGGTTCTAGTTTTAATGTTTCTTCAAACGATTTGGGAATTATGGGAATGAGAAACAATCGAGCTAAAAATATTGATACAAAATTTGGCGCGGCGAACTTCTCCTATAATCCATCAAAAGTGTGGACAATTAGTGGATTTGGTATTTATTCGTACAACAAAACCGATTTACAAACCGATAATATTTATAATCGTGTTGATAAATTGCCAAATGGATCTACCGTAAATATTTCGGAAACCCGTCAAGATATTTCTAAACAAAAAACCAATTTAGGTTTATTTAAATTAAGTAGTAGTTATGTGCCTTCAGCTAAAATGCACCTGGATTATGATGCGTTGCTAAAAACATCCGATCAATTGGAAAATCAAAATGTGATATCCAATTTGCAAGGAACTATTTATACACAAAAAAACCAGAAACCGTTATCTGTTAGTCAAAATTTAAACTATTATTATACACTAAATGATAAAAATGTATTTGCTTTTGAAATGCAAAATTTATTTCAACAAGAAGATCCGTTTTACAATGCAAATTTGCAAATAATACCTTTTAGAGATTTTATTACTGGCGAATCTATAATACCAGGCTATAACAACACACAAACAAGAAACGACATCAATCAAAACCGATTTGTAAAAACAAATAAAACCGATGCAAAATTTGATTATTATTACATGGTTACACCAAAAAATAATATTAATATTACTATTGGAAACACCTATTCGTATCAAAATTTCAACTCAAACATATTTCAAATTCTAGATAATGGGTCGCAAAATAATTTAACGGATAGCCGCAATACCAATCAAGTAAATTATGTCTTTAACGATGCTTTTATTGGATTACATTACAAAATGTTAATTGGAAAATTCACTTTGAATCCAGGAGTTACTTTACATCAATTTAACACTAGTGACACCCAATTGAACAGCACCAATAAAATGAGTTTCAATAGAGTTTTACCTGATTTTTATGCCTTATGGCAAATGAAAAAATCACAATCTTTAACTTATAATTTCTCATTAACCAATAATTTTACTGATGTGGTTAAATTAGCTCAAGGGTATGTATTTTCTAACTATAACAGTTTATATAGTGGGAATAGATTCTTAGAAAATTCTATTTCACAAGTGCACTCCTTACGTTTCTTTAAATTTAGCATGTTTAATATGGAAAATATTTTTGCTAATGTTACGTATACCAAACAAACAGATATTATTACCAACCGTGCTTTGTTAACTGGTGTAAATCAGGTTTCAAGTTCTGTAAATATTAATTCGAATTTTCCAAATGAATCGCTTTCAGGGAATATTAATTACGGAAGATCTTTTGCAAGATATTTTAAGGCTAATGGTGGAGCGAGAATTGGTTGGAATAAAAACAATAACATTCGTGTGAATCCAGATAATTCAGAATACATTCAAAATACAAAATCGGTTACACAAAACTATCAAATTGGTTTTTCAACTAATTTTAAAAAAATTCCAAACATTGAATTGGCCTATGATTATACGGTGAACGATTTTCAAAATCAAGTGAATTATGTAGATAATCCTTCCGTAACACTTGAGTATTTCTTTTTAGACGCCTTTTCTTTTACATCAGAATATAGTTTTTATCACAATAGAAATAAAGCAAAGACTATTGATACCGAATATGATTTTTTAACCGCCTCATTATCATATCAGAAAAAGGATAGTAAATTTGAATACAAAATTAGCGCCACCAACTTATTAAATACAACAGCACTAAACGACAATAGTTTTAATGCCTTAGGTGGATCTACAAACTTCTCAAGTTTTTATGTACAACCCCGTTTTGTAGTGTTTAGTTTGAAATATGTATTGTAATTTTTAAAGCACAAAAAAGCCGATTTGAACTTTCAAATCGGCTTTTTTATTTATATTTATTATTACATTCCAGTACGAATGGCTTCTACAGGATCTAATTTAGAAGCCGAAATAGCAGGTAAAATTCCAGAAATTAATCCTATAAGTATTGATAAACTTGAACCTAATAAAATATTAAAAGAGCTCAATACAAACTCAAAATCTAATACATTTGTTAAAATTAAGGCAAGTAACCAAACCAAAACAATTCCAATTAAACCGCCAAACATGGCTAAAATAACCGCTTCAAACAAAAACTGAAACAAGATAAATCGATTTTTCGCTCCCAATGCTTTCTGAATTCCAATTAAATTGGTGCGCTCTTTTACCGAAACAAACATAATATTTGCAATTCCAAATCCTCCCACTAAAAGTGAAAAAATACTTATTCCCCATCCAGCAAGATTCATTTGGCCAATTATATCGTCAATAAAATCTGTAAATCCAGATAAAATATTCACAAAAAAACTATTAATTTCTCCCGCTCGTAAACCTCTAAAACTTCTCATTTTATTGGTTAATTCTGCTTTGAACTCTTCAATATCAACTCCTTCGTTTGGTTTTATTAATATGGCTGGTGTAAAAATAGTGCTGTTATCGCCATATAATTTTCTTAAATTATTTACTGGTAAAAAAACCGATACATCATTAGAATCACCAAAGGCATTTTGACCCATTTTTTTTAATACGCCAATAACAGCATAGCGTTGCCCATATAACCTAATTTGTTTTCCAATAGGCTCGCTGCCTTTAAATAAGCCCTCCGCAACTTCACTACCTATTACAATTACAGCTGTTCCTGAATTAGATTCTGCTTCATTAAACAACCTCCCTTTTTCGACTTTAAATGGCTCAATTTCAAAATATTCATTTGTAGAAGGTTTCACTCGAATAGAATTTACGGTATTGTCGTCGTATTTTATACTTTGATTATTCGTGAAAAAATTAAATGAAATTTTATCAATATCGTTCATACTTTTTTGCAAATATTGATATTCTTCATATTTTACATGTGGAAATTGATCACGCTTCCATTCTTCCACATCTGTTGGTCCAAAAGAGTATTTAAACAAATAAATGGTGTTTTTATCCATGCCATCTAAACTATCCACTATATTTTTTTTCAAAGAATCTACAGCTGCTAAAACGGCAATAATAGAGAAAATTCCCACCGTTACCCCAAGTAAAGAAAGTAATGTTCTTAATTTATTACTTCTTAAGGCATTAAAGGCAAAAGCAAAACTTTCTTTTAGTAAACGTACGTATAGTATCATAAAATTAATATCTTAAATATTTGTAGTAGAAAAGCAATATTTGTTACAAGTTGTATGGTAAAATAATTATGTAAAAGGGATTCAATTAAAGTAATCACTATTGGATTTTCTTAATCAAATTGTTACTTTTGCAGTTCAAAACAAACAACAACATAATGACTCAAACAAAACAAATCAAATCGGCATTAATTTCTGTATTTGACAAAACTGGTTTAGAACCTATTATTAAAGCACTTCATCAAAATAATGTAACTATTTATTCTACAGGTGGTACCGAAGATTTTATTAAAAGTTTACAAGTTCCTGTTGTAGCTGTAGAAGAAGTAACTTCTTATCCTTCCATTTTAGGTGGACGAGTGAAAACATTGCACCCAAAGATTTTTGGCGGCATTTTAAACCGTCAAGATCATGAAGGCGATGTAGCACAAATGACAGAATTTGCTATTCCGCAAATTGACTTAGTAATTGTTGATTTGTATCCGTTTGAAAAAACAGTTGCTGCAGGAGCTAGTGAAGCAGATAGTATTGAAAAAATTGACATTGGTGGGATTTCATTAATTCGCGCTGCAGCGAAAAATTTTAAAGACACTGTAATTGTTGCTTCTGTTGATGAATATGCTACTTTTTTAAATTTTTACACAGAAAATCAAGGTGCTACCTCTATTGAGCAAAGAAAACATTTAGCGACAAAAGCCTTTCATACCTCATCAAATTACGATACTGCCATTTTTAATTATTTCAATACCGAAGATACGTATTTAAAAATTAGCGAAGAAAAAGGACAAGTATTACGTTATGGTGAAAACCCACATCAAAAAGGATTTTTCTTTGGAGATTTTGATAAAATGTTTACAAAACTACACGGTAAAGAATTATCTTATAATAATTTATTAGATGTTGACGCATCGGTTAATTTAATCAATGAATTTAAAGATAATGAACCTACTTTTGCAATTTTAAAACACAATAACGCTTGTGGATTAGCCACCAGAACTACGATGAAAGAAGCATATTTAGATGCTTTAGCTGGCGACCCTACTTCTGCTTTTGGTGGCGTTTTGATTGCAAATGGAAATATTGATGTCGCTACAGCTGAAGAAATAAATAAGTTATTTTGCGAAGTGGTTATTGCTCCTTCTTACGACCCTGAAGCTATTGATATTTTAGAAGAAAAAAAGAACCGTATCCTATTAGTAATTAATGATGTTGCATTACCTTCCAAAAACATTCGTACCTGTTTGAATGGAATATTAGTGCAAGACAAAGACAACATTACAGATTCTGCAGCATTATTAAAAACAGTTACAAAAACAGCACCAACAGCAGAAGAAATTGAAGACTTATTATTCGCTTCAAAAATTTGTAAACATACCAAATCTAACACAATAGTTTTTGCTAAAAATCGCCAACTTTGTGCTTCTGGAACAGGACAAACTTCCAGAGTAGACGCCTTAAATCAGGCCATTGAAAAAGCCAAAACGTTTGATTTTGATTTGACTGGAGCGGTTATGGCAAGTGATGCCTTTTTTCCATTTCCTGATTGTGTTGAAATTGCAAATAAAGCAGGAATCACTGCTATTATTCAACCCGGAGGTTCAATTAAAGACGAGTTAAGTATTGATTATTGTAATGTCAATAATGTAGCCATGGTAATGACTGGAGTACGACATTTTAAACACTAGAAATAACATAAAAATATTGCTATTTTATAACGCATTAAAAAATATTTTTTTAATGCGTTTTTATTTTAAATAATTCCAATTTATTTTCATACTTTTGTTAGTTGAATAGATTTAAACAAAATACTAAACCCTTCAAATAAATATGGGATTTTTTGACTTTATGACCGAGGATATAGCAATTGACCTTGGAACCGCAAATACACTAATAATTCACAATGATAAAGTTGTAATAGACTGCCCTTCAATTGTTGCGAGAGACCGAATAACTGGGAAAATAATTGCTGTTGGAAAAGAAGCCAATATGATGCAAGGAAAAACCCACGAAAATATTAAAACAATTCGTCCGCTAAAAGATGGCGTAATTGCTGATTTTGATGCTTCTGAAAAAATGCTTCAAATGTTAATTAAAAGTATTCCTGCTTTAAAGAAAAAACTTTTTACTCCGGCACTTCGTTTAGTAATTTGCATTCCTTCTGGAATTACTGAAGTGGAAATGCGTGCTGTAAAAGAATCCGCAGAACGTGTTAACGGAAAAGAAGTGTATTTAATTCACGAACCGATGGCAGCTGCAATTGGTATTGGAATTGACATTATGCAACCGAAAGGAAATATGATTGTAGATATTGGTGGTGGAACTACAGAAATTGCGGTGATTGCTTTAGCAGGAATTGTGTGTGATAAATCAGTAAAAATTGCTGGAGACGTATTCACAAACGATATCATTTACTACATGAGAACACAACACAATTTATTTGTGGGAGAAACTACGGCTGAAAAAATTAAAATACAAATTGGTGCCGCTATTGAAGACTTAGAAAGTCCACCAGAAGATATGTCAGTTCAAGGACGTGATTTATTGACTGGAAAACCAAAACAAGTGGATGTGTCTTACAGAGAAATAGCTAAAGCATTAGATAAATCAATACAAAGAATTGAAGACGCTATTATGGAAACGTTGTCTCAAACGCCACCAGAATTAGCTGCAGATATTTATAATACAGGTATTTATTTAGCCGGAGGCGGCTCAATGCTTAGAGGCCTAGACAAACGTATTTCATTAAAAACAGATTTACCGGTGTATATCGCTGAAGATCCTTTAAGAGCTGTCGTAAGAGGTACAGGAATGACACTTAAAGACTTAGCAAAGTACAAAAATATTTTAATTAAATAAGCAAGTAATACATGCAGCAAATACTAATTTTCCTAATTAAAAACAGCTATAAATTGCTGTTTTTGCTGCTTTTGGGTATTTCATTAACACTTACAATAAAATCTCATTCCTACCATAGGAGCCAGTATATTAATTCATCAAACGCTTTTTCTGGTTACACATATAGTAAAATAAATAATGTAAAAGAGTACTTTGGATTGCAACAAAAAAATGAAGATTTAGCAAGAGAAAATGCAAGATTAAAAGAAATTTTATTCAATAAAAAAGATACTATTTTAGAAAGTAAAATTATAGTTCCAAATATTTTATCAGATTTTGTTGTAAGACAAGCTAAAGTGACCAAAAATTCTTACACCAAGCAAGAAAACTTTTTAACATTAAATAAAGGTTCGTTTGAAGGACTAAAAACCGATATGGCTGTGATTAGCGATAAAGGCGTGGTTGGAATTATAGAGAAAACATCTAAAAATTACGCCACAGTAATTAGTATTCTTCACACGAAAAATCCATTAAACGGAAAGATTAAAAATTCAGATCATTTCGGTTCTATAACTTGGGATGGTAAAAATGCAGGTTATGTACAACTAATTGATGTCCCTAAATTAGCAACATTAAAAAAAGGCGATACTATTGTAACTGGTGCTCAATCTGCAATATTCCCTGAGAACATTCCAATTGGAAAAATTGAACAAATTTTTGCAGAAAAAACTAGTAATAAATTGGTAATAAATGTGAGACTTTTTAATGACATGACAGCACTTGGTTATGTATATATAATTGAAAATAAAAAGAAAAAAGAGAGAGAAACTCTTGAAGCAGAAACAGAAAAAGATCCAACAAAAGAATAATGAATAGTAACTTCATTTTAAATTTTATTCGATTTATTGTTTTACTAGCAATACAAATTGTAGTGCTTGAACAGGTGAAATTAGGAGGTTGGATTAATCCTTATTTGTACATACTTTTTATTATTTTATATCCCATTAACTCCAACAAATCTGGTTTTATTGCTGCAAGTTTTTGTTTGGGTTTAATCATGGATTTATTTTGTGATAGCGGCGGTGTTCATGCAACTGCCTCATTACTTTTAGCCTATTTTAGACCTTTTTTCTTAAAATTTGCATTTGGATTAAGTTATGAATATCAAACCATCAGAATAGCTGATAAATTATCTGTAGACCGTTTTACTTTTATCATGTCCGCAATAGTATTTCATCATTTGATACTCTTTTGTCTAGAATTATATCGATTCGATTTGTTTTTTGAAATTATCTCGCGTACATTTTTGAGCACCATTTTCACATTTACATTATGTATAATTAGTATTTACTTGATTAAACCAAATAAACGATGAGAAAGACATTATTACCAACCCTTATCATTATATCATCTATCCTGCTATTGGTTCGTCTTTTTTATTTACAAATTATTGATGATACATTAAAAATAAAATCGGAGAATAATGCCATCAAAATAAAATACGATTTCCCCGAAAGAGGTTATATTTATGATAGAAACGGCAAGCTTTTAGTTGCCAATCAACCATCATATGATATCATGGTTGTTCCTAATGAAGTAAAAGAAATTGACACACTTGAATTTTGTAACATTCTTCAAATTACAAAAGAAGAATTTTTAGAAAAAATAGAAAAAGCAAAAATTTATAGCCCAAGATTGCCTTCGCTTTTTCTGCCGCAATTAAATAAAATGGAATTTGCTGGTTTTCAAGAAAAAATAAGAAAATATACTGGTTTTTATATTCAAAAACGAGCTTTAAGAGAATATCAAACTAAACATGGTGCCAATATTTTTGGTTTTATTACACAAGTAAATGATGCTATTATAAAAGATAATCCTTATTATAAAAGTGGTGATTTAATTGGCAGACAAGGTGTCGAAGAAGCCTATGAAGAAATGTTACGAGGTGTAAAAGGAGTAAAATACATTTTAAAAGACAAACACAATAAAGAAATTGGTTCTTACAAAGATGGAAAATTTGATACCATTGCAAAACAAGGTAGCGATGTAACTTTATCTATAGATGGTGAACTACAAAAATACGGTGAAGAATTGATGATAAACAAGCGAGGCGGAATAGTAGCTATTGAACCGAGTACGGGTGAAATTCTAGCTTTAGTTACTGCGCCATCCTATGATCCAGCTTTATTGGTTGGTAGACAACGTTCTAAAAATTACACAAAATTATATAATGATTCTATTGCGAAACCTTTATTTGATAGAGGCTTATTAGGGGAATTTCCTCCTGGGTCTCCATTCAAAATTCTTACGGGTTTAGTAGGTTTGCAAGAAGGCGTAATTGATACACAAACGTCATTTACATGCAGCCACGGATTTTCTTATGGGCGTGGCGCATTTATGCGATGTCACTGTCCTGGAGGTGTTGTACAATTAAATTTTGGAATATATAAATCTTGTAACACCTATTTTGCAAATGTGTATAAACGTACAATTGAAAAGTACAAAAGACCAAAAGATGGAGTGGATGCCTGGGCTAATCACCTAAAAAGCTTTGGTTTAGGGCAATTTATGGGATACGATTTGCCGCCAGGGCGAAAAGGACACATTCCTACTTCAAAGTTCTATGAACATTTTTATCCCAATGGTGGTTGGCGTTCCACTACCATTATTTCAAATTCTATTGGGCAAGGTGAAGTTTCCATGACACCTATACAATTGGCAAATATGATGGCTACTATTGCCAATAGAGGTTATTACTACACCCCTCACATCATAAAAACAATAAAAGGTAAAAAAATAGATTCAAAATATACCACAAAACATGTTACTACTATTGACAGAAGACATTTTGGTCCTGTTGTAAATGGTTTATTTGATGTATACAACAAAGGAACTGCTTTTGGTTTAGGTGTTGAAGGTTTAGAAATTTGTGGAAAAACTGGTACTGCCGAAAATTTTGCTAAAATAAACGGAAAACGAGTGCAATTAGAAGATCATTCTGAATTTGTAGCGTTTGCACCAAGAATTCGCCCAAAAATTGCCATAGCAGTAATTGTAGAAAATGGGCATTTTGGAAACACTTGGGCAGGGCCAATTGCCACCCTGATGATTGAGAAATATTTAAACAAGAAAATTACTCGTACCGATTTAGAAAAGCGAATGTTAGAAGGTAACTTAAATTGGCAATATAGAAAATTATATCCAAGTAAAGATTCCATTCACAAACCTAAATTAGACAAAACAGATTCGCTTCGAATGAAATTAAAATCCAAAAAAGAAGTAGAAAAGAAAAAAGTGACAGATAACAAAAAGTAATTATTTATATATTATATCTAAATATTCCAAAACAAAGCGGAAAATAAACACAAATGAAAAACCAAGATATAAGTAATTCCATCGATTGGATAACCATTTTGTTGTACTTCATCCTAGTACTATTTGGGTGGATGACAATTTATTCTGTTACGGTTCCTGCAAATCAAGAATATTCTTTTGATTTTAGTTTGAATTATGGCAGGCAAATGATTTTCATGCTTATTACTATACCCATAATATTTTCTATACTATTTATAGATTCAAAAATTTTTGAGAGATTTTCTTCGGTATTTTATGGTATTGGAATTGCCTTACTTTTAGGGTTGTTTGTATTTGGAGTAAGCAAAAAAGGACAAACTAACTGGTACCAATTTGGAGGGTTTGGATTTCAACCTTCAGAATTTGTAAAAACTGCTGTTGCTTTGCTTTTATCAAAATATTTGAGTGATGCTCAAGTAAATTTAGCGGAAAAGAAATTTCAATATATTGCGTTTATTATTATTGGATTTCCTGTTTTACTAATATTATTACAACCAGATACAGGTAGTGCCATGATTTTTTTATCCTTGATATTTGTCTTATTTAGAGAAGGATTACCTGGCTGGTATTTATGGACTGGAGTCATAGCAATAGCTACTTTTCTTTTAGCGTTACTAATAAAACCCATTTATTTAATTTCATTTATTGGAATTTTTATGGTAATTCATTTTATTTTTAATCGTCTAATTTCTAGAAATCCTATTGTGTATGGTATGATTTTTATCCTAATTTCAGTTTTTTCCTTTTCTGTTAGTTATGTATATGATAAAGTTTTAGAACCACATCAAAAAGATCGTATTAATGTGCTTTTGGGAAAAGATGTAAATATGAAAGCGGAAGGATACAATTTAAATCAATCTATGATAGCCATTGGTTCTGGCGGGTTTTTCGGCAAAGGGTATTTAGAAGGTACCCAAACAAAAGGTGGTTTCGTACCGGAACAACATACCGACTATATTTTTACAACGGTTGGTGAAGAATGGGGTTTTGTAGGTAATGTAATAGTAATTGGATTATTTGTAAGTTTATTTTTACGAATATTATTCCTAGCAGAACGACAAAAAACACGATTTAGTAGAGTATATGGGTATTGTGTGGTCACCTATTTATTTACGCACTTTTTTGTAAACATTGCTATGTTAATTCGACTGTTTCCAACAATTGGAGTGCCATTACCTTTTTTCTCTTATGGTGGTTCTAGTTTATGGGCATTTACTATTATGCTTTTTATTTTTATAAAGTTAGATGCAAATAAGGTTAATGAATGGTAAGATTGATTTAAAACAAAATAAAAAAAGCCATTCAAAATTTGAATGGCTTTTTAAAATAATTACTAAAACTATTTTGAAGCTAATTTTTCTTTTACCTTTTTTGATTTCTTAGTTTTATTTAAGGTGGCCTTTACATCATCCGAAGTTAAATCTGTTAGTACATTTAATGTTTCAGTCATGTAAACATCTTTCACTAATTCGGCATGCCATCTTTCACGTTTTTCTTTTAATAATTCATCTTTAGCCATTAAATCTAATTCGTAAGGCAATGAAGAAAATAGTAAATTACTTTTATACTTTTCAAGACTTTTAAACTTTTTCGTTTGCTCTTCAATTTCAGACAACTCTTTTTTGTAAGCTTCATAATTTAAACTTATGATATTGTCCTCTTTTCTTCCGTTAATCCACTTGGCATTTTCGGAAATTAAATTAAAATTTTCATTTGTAGCAATTCTTTTTTTACTAGTTGCGATGACTTTTTCAAAGTTTAGATCTAAAGGTGTATAAATTGCTGGTTCAATTTTATCCCACGGTAAAGCACTTTTTTCGTCTTTTTCACCTGTTTGCATAAAGCTAAAACGATCTGGCATTACAATATCACTTTTCACACCTTCTAATTGCGTGGAACCTCCATTTACTCTATAAAATTTTTGAGTAGTAGTTTTTAAAGCACCCAAATCGCCATATTGATTTCCACGTACAAATTCGTTTAATTCAAATACATTCTGAACCGTTCCTTTTCCGTAAGATTGCTTGCTTCCGATAATAATTCCTCTGTTATAATCCTGAATAGCAGCCGCAAAAATCTCTGAAGCGGAAGCGGAATAATTATTGATCATAACCACTAAAGGGCCATCCCATTGTACTTTAGGATCTGCATCTGGTAAAACTTGTGCTTTCCCTCCTGCTGGTTTTACCTGAACTACAGGTCCTTTATCAATAAATAAACCTGTCATTTTAACTACCGTTTCTAAGGAACCTCCTCCATTGTCGCGTAAATCCATTACAATTCCTTCCACATGCATAGCTTTTAATCTTTCCACTTCAATAGCAACATCTTTAAATGCATCTCTGTTGGATTTGTTTTCAAAAGATTGGTAAAATTTCGGTAAATAAATTACACCAAATAACTTTCCATCTTTATTCACAACAGTAGATTTGGCAAATGTTTCTTCTGTTTCTACTTCATCTCTTACAATTGGCACGACTTTTACAGTACCATCTACTTTTTTTACCGTAAGTTTTACCAAAGTCCCTTTCGGACCTTTAATTTTTTTAATCACATCATCTAATCGCATACCTGCAATATCAATTGGTTCTTCATTAGCTTGGGCTACTTTAATAATAACATCACCTTGCTCTAATAATTTACCACGCCAAGCTGGGCCTCCACTTATTAATTCTGACACTTCAATACCTTCATTTTTCTTTTGTAAACGAGCGCCAATACCTTCAAATTTTCCACTCATACTTACATCAAACTTCTCTTTGTCTTCTGGAGAAAAATAATAGGTATGTGGATCATATTGCGTTACTATCGCATTGATATATACAGAAAACCAATCTTCACGTGTTAATTCGGCAATAAAACTAAAATTATTATTTAAATTACTTTCAGTTGTTTTTCTAGCTGTTTTTTCTAATTCTTCAAAAGATTTTGGTTCGGTTTTTTCTACCTGTTTCTCTTCTTTAGCTTCACTAGTTTCGTTTATAGCTTCGGAATTTATCGCGTTTTGTATAGCTTCTTTATCTGTAATATCACTTAAAACAGCAAGTTCTAATTGCTTTCTCCAACGCTGATCTAAGTCTTTCATTGTAGCTGCATAAGGCAGTTTTTCATAATCTACATTTATGGTTTCATTGTCGTTTAAATCCAAAGGCTTAGAAAGAATATTGGTATAAATTACTTTCGATTCTTTCATTCTTTGCATTAGTCTTTTATAAGTTAAATCAAAAAACGACAAATCTTTGCTTTTAATCATATCGTCAATGGCCAATTCATATTTTTGAAATTCAGCAATATCAGACTGAATAAAATAGCGCTTCGTTGGATCTAGTGATTCAATGTAAGCGGCATAAGCTTTCTTAGAAAAATCGTCATTCAATTCAATAGGTGAAAAATGCCCTTTTTCTAACACAAAAGACAACAGTTCAATTAACATTTTATCTTTATCGTCGCCAGTTATTTTTTTTGAAGGAATAAAGCTCCATAATCCCGCAACTATAATCCCTACAACTAATAAAACCTTATAATTTCTTTTCATAAATTCTATACTTTTTTTCATTTTTAACTTCTAAAATCGTGCCAAATAGTTTTTGCATTACTTGTATATAAAACAAGATAACAAATTTAATATTTTAATCTGCAAATAAATCATAATTTATAATAATTTAGCAAATAATTTAACACAATTTTAAAATGAAAAAAATTCTAGTTACTAATGACGATGGTATTGCTGCTCCGGGCATAAAAGCCTTAACAGAAGTCATGCATGAATTAGGTGAAATTTATATCATTGCTCCAGATAGTGCTCAAAGTGGAATGGGACACGCCATAACCATAAATAACACATTAGAATTGAAACATATCCCTAATTTTTTAGGTTCAAATAACGCATACAGCTGTTCTGGAACACCTGTAGATTGTGTAAAAATGGGCGTTCATGAAGTGTTAAAAAGCAAACCTGATTTGTGCGTTTCTGGTGTAAATCACGGGTCTAATTCTTCTATAAATGTAATTTATTCTGGTACAATGAGTGCTGCTGTAGAAGGGGGTATTGAAGGCATTCCGTCTATCGGATTTTCATTGTGCGATTATGGTTGGGATGCAAATTTTGAATACATCAAGCCATTCATTAAAAAAATAGTTTTAGAAGTTTTAGAAAATGGCTTGCCGGAAGGCGTCGTTTTAAATGTAAACTTTCCAAAAACAGACCAAATTAAAGGAATTAAAATTTGTCGTCAAGCAAAAGCCACTTGGGAGGAAGAATTTGACAAACGTACTAACCCAATGGGCAAAGAATATTATTGGTTAACCGGAAAATTTGTAAACCACGACAATGGCGAAGACACAGACGAATGGGCATTGGCTAATGATTTTATTTCAATAGTGCCCGTTCATTTTGATTTAACGGCGTACCATGCTATACAGCAATTAAATAGTTGGAATTTATAGTTAAAACAACACTTAGCTTAAAATATTCTTTTGTCTAGGTTTTTAAGACAATTTTCTAACCGAATCTCTTTTTCTTAATTCTGTTTTAATAACTACGGTTTCAAATATTCTTTCAGATTCAGAATCGGGAATTTCTTCAATTCGTTTGATGATTAATTCGGCTGTTTTTTGACCGATTTCTGGTGCGTGTTGACTTACGGTAGACAAACTAGGTGTCATTCTTCTTGACCATAAACCATCCGCAAATCCTATTATTGAAATATCATTTGGCACCTGAAACCCATTTTTTAAACAAAATTTCATTGCTGCTACAGCAGCATATTCATCTACAGCAAAAATAGCATCTGGTTTTTTATCTAAAATAAGTGCACCCATTTTTTCATCAAATCCAAAATCAGCATCCATTAATACAGAAATAGAACCATCAAAAGCAATGTTGTTGTTTTGCAATGCAGCTTTGTATCCGTTTTCTCTTAACTTCCCTACGCTCAAATTATTAATTGTAGATAATAATGCTATTTTTTTACAATTCGTATCAATTAAATATTGCGTCGCTTCTACGGCAGAGTCAAAATCATTAACAATAACTTTATCACATTTTAACTCAGGTGCAATTCTATCGAATAGTACTATTGGAGTACCATCTCGCAATACACTATATATATGTGTAAAATTATTTTCTTTTTGTGTTTCTTCGGCAAGTGCTAAAATAAAACCATCAATGGCTCCATTATCCAACATTTCAAGCATCTGTTTCTCTTTTTCTAGCGATTCATTAGAGGTACAAGTAATTAAATTATACCCTTTTTCGTTAGCATATAGTTCAATTCCAGAAAATACTTTTGCAAAAAAAGGATTTAAAATATTTGGTAAAATCACACCTATAGTATAAGAACGCTGATTTTTTAGGTTTTTAGCAATACTATTTGGCTTATAATTTTTTAGCTGGGCAAACTCTTTAATCTTAATTTTAGTTAGTTCGCTAATTTCTGGACTATTACTTAACGCCTTAGATACGGTAGAAGTAGAAACACCTAATTCTTTGGCTAATTCTTTTAATGTGGCTTTAGATTTCATTTATTATACTATTTTCAAATTCAAAAATATAAAAAATCAGCGAAAGGAACCTTATAAATTGAATATATTTTATGACTACTAGTAATGAGTTCAAAATCAATATAAAAGAATTTTAGTTTAGAGTTTGTAATTTTAATAAATAATTGTACTTTTGCACCCCTAATCCCTAAGTTCGGGAATAGGAATGGAATGTTTAATTAAAAATTAGTATTGTGAACACATTAAGCTACAAGACAATTTCGGCAAACAAAGCTACTGCAGATAAGCAGTGGATTGTTGTAGATGCTGAAGGTCATAACTTAGGTCGTTTTGCTTCTAAAGTAGCTATGCTATTAAGAGGTAAATACAAGCCAAGTTATACGCCGCATGTTGACTGTGGAGATAACGTGATTGTTATTAACGCAGAAAAAATCAATCTTACTGGAAACAAATTGGATGAAAAAACGTACATCCGTCACACAGGTTATCCAGGAGGACAAAGAAGTCTAACTGCAAAAGTAATGCAACAAAAAAATCCTGCATTATTAGTAGAAAAAGCAGTTAAAGGAATGTTGCCTAAAAACAAATTAGGAGCACAATTATTCCGTAATTTAAATGTTAACGTAGGAGACGCGCATAAACATGCTGCACAAACTCCTAAAGCTGTTAACCTAAACGATCTTAAGTAATGGGAGTAATTCACAAAATCGGAAGAAGAAAATGTGCAGTAGCACGTGTTTATGTTACAGAAGGAACTGGTAACATTACAGTTAACAAAAGAGAATTTGCTGTATACTTTCCAACTGCTACTTTGCAGTACAAAGTAAAACAAGCCTTAACATTAACTAACAACGAAAACAATTTTGATGTTAAAATTAATGTGTATGGTGGTGGAGCAACTGGTCAAGCGGAAGCTGTAAGAATGGCAATTGCAAGAGCAATGTGCGAAGTAGAAGCGGAAAACAGATTGGTATTAAAACCAGAAGGATTACTAACAAGAGATCCAAGAATGGTAGAACGTAAAAAATTCGGTCAGAAGAAAGCACGTAAGAGATTCCAATTCTCGAAACGTTAATATTCGATATTTATCAGAATATATTTTCAAATACCTTTTTACAATTAAATTAGAAATTAAAAACAAGTTGTCGATATTTCTTTTTACTGAAAAAGAAATTAGTTTAGCATCTAAATGAAGCCGAGAAAATTAATATGATTGAAAAATTAAAAGATTAAAACGGAACATTGCTAGAACACGGAACGTAAACTATTACAAAATGGCAAACAAAATTGACGTTAAAGAGTTACTAGAGGCTGGTGTACATTTCGGACACATGACTCGCAAATGGGATCCAAACATGGCTCCTTACATTTATATGGAACGTAATGGTATTCATATCATTAACCTATATAAAACAGCTGCAAAAATTGAAGAAGCTAATGAAGCTTTAAAAAGCATTGCAGCATCTGGTAGAAAAATACTTTTCGTAGCTACCAAAAAACAAGCAAAAGATATTGTTGCTGAAAAAGCAGCTGCTTGTAACATGCCTTACATCACGGAAAGATGGCCTGGTGGAATGTTAACTAACTTTATCACTATCAGAAAAGCGATTAAAAAAATGGCTTCTATTGATAGAATGAAAAAAGACGGTACTTTCATGACACTTTCAAAAAAGGAGCGTTTACAAGTAGATCGTTTAAGAGCAAAATTAGACAAGAACTTAGGTTCTATTGCTGACATGTCAAGAATTCCTGCTGCATTATTCGTAGTAGATATTAAAGCGGAACATATCGCGGTAAAAGAAGCAAAAAAGTTAAACATTCCAGTTTTCGCAATGGTTGATACAAACTCAGACCCTCGTTTGGTTGAGTATGTTATTCCTGCTAACGATGACGCTTCTAAATCAATCGATAAAATTTTATCTTTAGTAACTGCTTCTATTACAGAAGGTTTATCTGAAAGAAAATCAGACAAAGAAGAAACTGCAACTGAAGTAGCTCCTGTAGCTGAAACTGAGGCTGAAGAAACTTCAACTGAAGCATAAATAATAAAAATTCCAAAAATTAATTTCCAAATTCCAACGTTTAACTTTGGAATTTGGTTTTTAGTAATTGGAATTTCATTTTTAAAAAGTATTATAAATTATAAAATAAAATAAAATGTCAAATATAACTGCTACTGAAGTTAACAAATTAAGAACTACAACCGGTGCTGGTATGATGGATTGCAAAAAAGCTTTAGTTGAAGCTGAAGGTAATTTTGAATTAGCCATTGAAATTTTAAGAAAAAAAGGTCAAAAAGTTGCCGCAAACCGTTCGGATAGAGAATCTACTGAAGGTGCTGTTATTGCTGTTGTAAATAGCGATAATACTGCTGGTGTTGTGATTTCTTTAAATTGTGAAACAGACTTCGTAGGAAAAAATGAAGGTTTCGTAAAATTAGCAAATGATTTTGCAAACTTAGCTTTAAATTTTACTGATAAAGACGCTTTTTTAGCATCTGATTTTGGTGGAATTACTGTTGCTGAAAAATTAATTGAGCAAACTGGTGTTATTGGTGAAAAAATTGAAATTGGTGCTTTCGAAAGATTAGAAGGTGCGTTTATCAATTCATACATTCACGCTGGAAACGGAATTGCTACTTTAGTGGCTTTATCTGCAAATGTTGAAGGTGGCGCTGAAGCTGCAAGAAACGTGGCTATGCAAGCTGCTGCAATGGCACCTATCGCTTTAGACGAAGCGGGTGTTGATGCGGATACGATTGCTAAAGAAATAGAAATTGCTAAAGATATGTTACGTCAAGAAGGAAAACCAGAAGCAATGATTGAAAACATCGCTAAAGGAAAATTAGGACGTTTCTTTAAAGACAATACTTTAGTAAATCAAGATTATATCAAAGATAGCTCAATGAGTGTGGCTGCTTATATTAAATCTGTAAATGCAGATTTAAAAGTAACCGGTTTCAAAAGAGCCGCTTTAGGATAATATTAAAAAAAGACAAAAGAATATAGATAATAGATGAAATACTTACAAATTGTGTGGTTATTTATTAAATTATTATCATTGTCTTTATAGTAAAAAACGCATACCTTTAAGGCTGTCAAAATTGGCAGCCTTATTTTTTTACACCTATTTATGAGAGAAAAAAATTCAAAATGGATTATTTTGCTACTATTAGCAATAGTTTGGGGAAGTTCGTTTATATTAATGAAAAAAGGGCTAGATGGCGGTATGAATCCGTATCAATTAGGTGCGTATAGAATACTTTTTACCTCCGTGTTTTTACTAGTAATAGCAGGAAAAGAACTGTTTAAGATAGAAAAAAAGAAAATGAAGTACATTATTATTGCCGGACTATTGGGTAACTTCTTCCCTATTTTTCTTTTTGCCTTGGCACAAACGCAGATAAGTAGTTCTATAAGTTCGACGTTAAACTCGTTTACCCCATTAAATACTTTGATAATTGGAAGTGTGTTTTTCGGGCTCACATTTAAAAAGAAACAAATTTATGGGTTACTAATAGGAATTATTGGTTGTTTGATTCTGGTTTATGCAGGCGCTTCTGGAAATCCATCTAAAAATTATTGGTTTGCTTTATTAGTAATTATTGCTTCTTGGTGTTATGCTGCCAATATCAATATGGTGAAAAAATATTTATTTGACGTAACACCAATTGGTATTACTGTAGGAAATTTTGCTTTTCTGCTTCTTCCTGCTTTGTTAATTTTATCTTTTACGGGTTATGATTTTCAAACCATTCAAAGCACTACGGATGGTTTTCCCACTTTTTACGAGATTCACCCATTAGTTTACGTAGCGATTTTGGGAATTGTTGGTACCGGGTTAGCAAATATTTATTTTTACAAACTCATACAAATGTCGTCTCCAATTTTTGCTTCTAATGTAACGTATTTAATACCTGTTGTGGCGACAATATGGAGCATCATTTTTAACGAAGGGGTTACTTTATTACAAGTTTTAGGCACTATTATTATTTTATTTGGAGTGTATATCACGAATAGAAAATAAAAAATAACGCATAAAAAAAGGATTGCTTTCACAATCCTTTTTTACTTTTAAAATAAAAATTTATTCGAAATCTTTATCTGTAACCCCTTCATTAATTTTTACATCTTGTGTAATGAATTCTAAAGGCATTCCAACATCGATAGTAGTTTTGTATGGGAATTTCACTCCTTTAACCTCTACATAATCCGCATAATACGTCATTACTTTACGTTTTTGAGCCCCTTCACCTGATTCGTTTTCAGTAGCTACTCTTAATCCTGTTTTTACATCGTAGAAATATTTTGTTGTTCCCACTTGTACCGCGTAAGCATCTTGACCATTAAGTGATTCTATTCCACTTAAAACAATAGTTTTATCTGCTAAAAAGCTTAATTCCACAAAAGGAACGGCATCTTTTTTCTCTTTTACTAATTCTTCCCCTTCAATAGCTTTTTTCTGACCTTGTACAGTTTGATATCCTGATTTATCTCCAATAACTTGTTTCATCATAGACATCCCACCCATTGAAATATCAGAAGTTGACATACCTTTGTTTGAAAATTTAGAAACCATATCTAAGGAACGACCTTGAATAGTTCCTTTAGCAGTAATTAAAACCGTTTTAACTGCTTTTAAAGCTTTTTCACCACCAATAGCATCAATATAGTTTTTAACAACTGATTGAGCCGTAACGCCAGCAGGAATATCTTTTTTCACCACTGGTTTATCCACTTTGCTTCCGTATTTATCAAAATAGAAAATTGGCATTTTTTCTTTTGCACTCATCGCTTCTAAACCTGGCAATACATCCGCTGCTTTACCTACAATTACTACTCTTGTGTTATCTGCTAAGAAATAATTTTTTGCTGCGTTTCTAACATCTTCAGGCGTTACTGCATTGATGTTTTTTACATAATTTTCGTAAAAATCTTCTGGTAATCCTAATGTTTTAATGTTTAAAGCGTAACGAGCAATAGTAGCTGGTTTTTCAATTTGCATTACAAAGTTTCCGATGTATTTTGCTTTGGCATTTTTTAAATCTTCTTCAGATACTAAGTCGGTTCTAATTTTTCTTAATTCATTAAAAATTTCTACAACAGCACTATCAGTTACAGCATTTCTAACGGAAGCAGTAGAAGAAAATTTAGAAATATATTTACTTGCTCCTAAATTAGAATACGAACCGTATGTCCAACCGTGTTTTTCTCTTAAGTTTAAAAACAAACGACCTTCACCACCACCACCAAGAATTTGGTTGGCTAAAATTGCAGCGAAATAATCTTTATCCGTCATTTTTAATTTTGATAAGTTAATTAACGCAATTTCCGATTGAACAGCATTCGGCACATCTACAAAATTAATTTGTGAATATTGTAAATCCGTTGGATCCTTGTAAGTTAAATTTGGGGCTGTAGCTTTTTTCCAAACATTTGCTCCAAATAATTGCTCTACTTTTTTCTTAACGTCTTTAGTTTTTACGTCACCAATTATTACTAAATAAGCATTAGCTGGAACGAAATACGTGTTGTAATGATTGATTACATCTTGTAACGTTACATTTTTTAATGTTTCTTCAGAAGTAAATTCACCATTATAATGTTCTTTTCCGAACGTTAAAACATTTTGAACACGACTTGCAATTGCCGACGCACTTTTTTCATCAGATTTTAATCCTTCAATTAGTTTCGCTCTTTCTGCATCAAAATCTTCTTGAGTAAATAATGGATTTAATGCGCCATCAGCTAATAATTCTAAAATTCTTGCCGAATATCTTGATAAACCATTTGCAGAAGCACCTGATTCGTAAAAATTAATATTAGCGCCTAAAAAGTCAATTTCTTCATTAAATTTATCTTTAGAAATCGATTCTGTAGCATTTCCAATCATTGAACTTACTAAATCTGTAACTCCTTTTTTGCTTCCTTCAGCAAAAGGAGTATTGTCTAAAGTTAAATTATAAGAAACGCGAGGTAATTTATTATTTTCAACGACTAATACTTTCAAACCATTTTCTAACACGAATGTTACTGGCTTTTTAATATTAATTGATGGCGCTGGGCCTTGTTTAGGCATTGGTCTGTCTTGTGCTTGCATAGTTATTGTTAGTAATAAACTGGCTGCGATATATAAATACTTTTTCATGGTAAGATTATTTAGCGGTTTTTTCTTTTGCAGGACCATAATTTAAAATCAAACGTTGGTTTGGGTTTAAATATTTTTTAGCCACTTCTTTAATATCTTCTCTTGTAATGGAACGGTAAATTTCAATTTCAGTGTTTACTAAATTAATATCACCATATAATAAATAGTATGAAGCTAAATTTTCTGCTATACCTTCTACAGTTGCATTTGAACTTACATAATTGTTTTCAAATTTGTTTTGAAGTTTTTGAAAATCGTTTTCAGAAATTAAATTATTCTGCATATTTACAATTTCTTCATCAATTTCTTTTAATAAACTTTCTGAAGAAACATCACCCAACGGTAAACTGTAAATAATATATTGTCCGTAATCTTCTTGAGAATTACTAAACGCTCCAACTTGAAGTGCGACTTTTTTATCATCTACCATTTTTTTGTATAATTTAGAACTTTTACCATCCGATAAATAAGTAGAAATCATATCTAAAACACGCGCATCTTTTGTTTTCATTGAAGGTGTTCTGTATGCTGCTAAAGTCATTGGTAATTGAACATTAGGGTCTTCCCAAGTGGCATTAATAGTAGCAGTAATTGGTGCTTCTTCAAATTTTTGTCTTACAACAGGCGCTCCTTTTGGTATAGCGCCAAAATATTTCTTAATCCAATCTTTCGCTTGTGTAGCATCAAACTGGCCCGCCACAACTAAAACGGCGTTATTTGGCACATAAAACTTTTTATTAAACGCTTGAAATTCTTCTAAAGTAGCCGAATCCAAATGTTCCATTTCACCAATTGTAGTCCATCTGTAAGGATGATTTTTAAATAGATTTTGTTTAATCGCTTTAAAAATATTTCCGTAAGGTTGGTTGTCAATTCGTAAACGTTTTTCTTCTTTTACTACTTCATTTTGGGTATCAACCCCAATTTGATTAATTACAGGATGCATTAATCGTTCCGATTCCATCCAAATGGCTAACTCTAAATTATTAGAAGGAAAAACTTCATAATAATAGGTTCTATCATCAGAGGTATTGGCATTATTTTGTCCACCATTAGCGGTAACAATTTTAAACCATTCCCCTCTTTCGATATTTTTGGTACCTTCAAACAACAAATGTTCAAAAAAGTGCGCAAAACCTGTACGATTTGGTTGTTCATCCTTTGCACCAACGTGATACATTACCGATGTAATAATAACTGGTGCCGAATTATCTTGATGAAGAACCACGTGTAAACCGTTATCTAAATCAAACTCTTCAAATGCTACTTTCTGAGCATTTGCTGTGCTTCCTAACATTGCTATTGTTCCTAAAGCCATTAATGTTTTTTTCATAATTAATTTCAATAATAATATAATGATAAATATTGGTAGCCGAAAGATATAAATTGTTACATAGAAATTAAAAAATATTACAAATTTTATTTTTCCAAATAAAAAAGAAAACTAATGTTGCAGATTTAATAAATAGTTATATATTTGCAAACTGAAAAAATAATAATTTAAACACATTGTTATGTACGCAATCGTAGAGATAGCAGGGCAACAATTTAAAGTAAGCAAAGACCAAAGGTTATTTGTTCACCGTTTAGCAAGTGATGTAGACACAAAAGTTTCTTTTGACAAAGTCTTATTAATTGACAACGGAGGAGCATTAACATTAGGCGCCCCAGCTATAGAAGGAGCTTCTGTCGAAGCCAAAGTAGTAAAACACCTTAAAGGTGATAAAGTAATTGTCTTCAAAAAGAAAAGAAGAAAAGGTTACAAAAAGAAAAACGGTCACAGACAATCATTTACTCAAATTATCATTGAGAACATCGTTGCATCTGGTTCTGGTAAAAAAGAAGCGGCTCCTAAAAAAGAAGCAGCTCCAAAAGCAACAAAGAAAGCTGATGTTGAAGTAGAAACGGCGACTGAAGAAGTAAAGCCAAAAGCTACAAGAGCAAAAAAACCAAAAACTGAAGAATAACATTTAAAATATAACGTCATGGCTCATAAAAAAGGTGTCGGTAGTTCGAAGAATGGTAGAGAATCAGAATCAAAACGTTTAGGCGTTAAGATTTATGGTGGTCAAGCTGCTATTGCAGGAAATATCATTGTTAGACAAAGAGGTTCTAAACACAACCCAGGTGAAAATGTTTACATGGGGAAAGACCATACTTTACATGCTAAAGTAGATGGAATTGTAAAATTCCAGAAAAAAGGTGAGAACAAATCTTGGGTTTCTATACTTCCATTCGAAGCATAATCAACCTAAAATCCCAAATATAAAATCCTAAATACCATTATGGTTTTTGGGATTTTTTTTGTTGATAAAAGTTGATACAAAAAAACCCTCGCTTTTCAGCAAGGGTTTCTAATTATCTAAAAATCTAACTTTCTAAGAAGTCTAGATTAGTATCTGTAATATTCTGGTTTAAATGGTCCTTGAACCTCAACGCCAATATATTCTGCCTGATCTTGACGTAACGTTTCTAATTCTACTCCTAATTTAGAAAGGTGTAAAGCCGCTACTTTTTCATCTAAATGTTTAGGCAACATGTATACTTCATTTTTGTAGTTAGCGCTATTTGCCCATAACTCTAATTGTGCTAACGTTTGGTTAGTAAATGAGTTACTCATTACAAAACTTGGATGACCTGTTGCGCAACCTAAATTTACTAAACGTCCTTCTGCTAAAATAATAACTTCTTTACCGTTTACAGTGTAAATATCCACTTGTGGTTTCACTTCGTTTTTAGTGTGACCAAAATTTGAATTTAACCAAGCCATATCTATTTCATTATCGAAGTGACCAATGTTACATACGATAGTTTTATCTTTCATAGCTTCAAAATGACGCCCTAATACAATATCTTTATTACCTGTTGTCGTAATAACAATATCTGCATTAGAAACCACAGAATCTAATTTTTTAACTTCAAAACCATCCATCGCAGCTTGTAAAGCACAAATTGGGTCAATTTCAGTAACCGTTACAATAGAACCCGCGCCACGGAAAGAAGCCGCTGTTCCTTTACCTACATCTCCGTACCCACAAACCACTACTCTTTTTCCGGCTAACATAACATCTGTTGCTCTACGAACGGCATCAACTGCAGATTCTTTACAACCATATTTGTTGTCAAATTTAGATTTAGTTACCGAATCGTTTACGTTGATAGCTGGCATATATAAAGTCCCTGCTTTCATTCTTTCGTATAAACGGTGAACTCCAGTTGTTGTTTCTTCAGACAAACCTTTAATTCCTTTAACTAATTCTGTATACTTATCAAAAACTAAATTTGTTAAATCACCACCATCATCTAAAATCATATTTAAGGGCGCACGTTCTTCACCAAAGAATAACGTTTGTTCAATACACCAATCAAATTCCTCTTCATTCATACCTTTCCAAGCGTAAACTGGAATTCCAGCAGCAGCAATTGCAGCAGCAGCATGATCTTGAGTAGAGAAAATATTACAAGAAGACCAAGTAACATCTGCACCTAAAGCCACTAATGTTTCAATTAAAACAGCTGTTTGAATAGTCATGTGTAAACATCCTGCAATACGAGCTCCTTTTAAAGGTTGACTGGCGCCAAATTCTTCTCTAAGTGCCATTAAACCAGGCATTTCAGCTTCTGCTAATAAAATTTCTTTTCTTCCCCATGCTGCTAAAGAAATATCTTTAACTTTGTATGGTACGTAAGGAATTGTTTTTGTACTCATTATATTTGTATATTTATTTTTATTTAAGAGTGCAAAGGTACAATATAAGTTTCAAATTAGAAATTAATTTTAACTATTTAAGTTTTGTTGAAACCTTTAAACAACTGAATAACAATAAAATAAAAACCGATAAATTAAAACAAAGCATGCCTTTTTATAAAACATTAAATATAAACGAACATACAACTGCTTATTTTTGGAAAATTTCCGAAGATATTTCGTGGTTTAATGAAAAGTCAGTGCTGAATGATAAATCAATCTCAAGACTTAAAAACATGCAGTCTGTGGCACATAAAAAGGGTTTTTTGGCTGTGAGAATGCTACTTCAACATATTGGTTTAACCGATTTTGACTTGTTTTATGATGCCTTTGGGAAACCGCACTTGGAAGAAAAAAGGATAAAGGAAAAAGGGAAAGGTCTTGAGTATAATCTCAAAAAACACATCTCCATTTCGCATTCGCATGAATTTTCTTGTATTTGTATTAGCAACAAACCTGTAGGAATTGATATTGAAAAGTGTAAAGAAAAAACATTAAAAATCGCCTCAAGATTCATGGAAATTTCACATATTGAAAACCTATCTATGGCAGATAAAATAACTAAAGCAACAATAATTTGGGGAATCAAAGAAAGTATATTTAAATTAAAAAATGAAAAAGGAATCAGTTTTCCAAAGCATATTTTCGAATTCCCTTTTCAACTAAAAGACAGAAAAGGAACCGCTCAATTAATTTTTAATAATAGTACTGAAGAATTTCAATTTCAGTTTGACATAATTGAAGAGTATGCTTTTGTTTGTACTTTAACTAAATAAATATGTTCGAAACCATCATCAATCAGTATAAGAGTATTCCAAATTGGCAAATTGGTATTGAAATTATCATTTTTATTTTTGGTATTTTAAGTGTGTATTTTGCGAAAAAAGAAAATATATTAGTGTATCCTACTGGGATTATTTGCACCATTTTATCCGTATACATTATGTTTCAAGCTAAATATTATGCCGATATGAGCATTAATATCTATTACTCCATAATGAGTATTTACGGATGGTTTCAGTGGAAAAAAACAACAAATGGCAAAGTACTTTCTATTTCCAGAACCAATATGAAAGAAAAAATTATTGGTATAGTGTTATTTCTTATTACAGCTATAATTTGTATTAATATTTATAAATTTTTTAATTATAAATTACAGTTAAACAATTATTTAGATATTTTTACCACTTATTTAGATATTTTTACCACTTCGCTATTCTTTACAGCTATGTGGTATATGGCTCGTAAAAAAATTGAAAACTGGGTACTTTGGATTGTTGGAAATACGTTTGCTGTTTATATTTTTTTTGACAGACAACTATATATTATAGCTATACAATACATAATTTTTACTATTTTAGCCCTCTCAGCATATATAGAATGGAAAAAATATTTAGCGAAATAGATTTACAACAAATAGTAAAAAGAGGAAATTCTTTAGAAAAAATTATGCAGCAGTTGCATTATTTTAAAATTGGGATTCCAACTATTAACTTACTAAAAATAGCTACAGTAAATGATGGAATTTTTCAGTATTCAGAAAAAGAAATTAGCGAATTTTGCACTTATTTTGACCAATACAAAGACCAATACACTATAGAAAAATTTGTGCCCGCCAGCGGCGCGGCTACCAGAATGTTTAAATCACTAAGTGAATTTTTAACAAAATTTAATCCTGAAAAAGACACCATTAATTCCTATGTAAACCTTAACACTGATAAAGATATATCTTTATTTATTGTAGGTTTAAGAAGCTTTCCATTTTATAACGAACTAAAAGATAAAACAAAGGAAATATTTACAGACTATTCTACTTACAATACAGATCAAAAAGTATATGCAATTGTCAAAACATTATTAACTGAAAAAGGATTGAATTTTTATAATAAACCAAAAGGAATTTTACCGTTTCATATTGAAAATAATGAGGTTTTAACACCAATTGACGAACATATTTTTGAAACCGATTTTTATAAAAAACCCAACCAAAAAGCAAGAATACATTTTACGATTTCTAAAGAATTCCAAACCGATTTTTTAAATATTACAAATAAATATAAAAATTTAGAAATCTCATTTTCTTATCAAAATGAAGCATCGGATACAATTGCTGTTAATGCTGACAATACCCCTTTCAGAACTCCAGAAAAC
Source organism: Flavobacteriia bacterium (assembly GCA_004293045.1). Classification (GTDB taxonomy): domain Bacteria; phylum Bacteroidota; class Bacteroidia; order Flavobacteriales; family Flavobacteriaceae; genus Flavobacterium. Next base: position 75,786 of record RDXY01000004.1, read on the forward strand.
GAATTATTTTTTAGACCTGGCGGACATGGCGCCTTGATTGAAAATTTAAATCAATTGCAATCCGATATTGTTTTTATTAAAAATATTGATAACGTTTCTCAAAACAATCGAGAAGTTATTTTAGCTTATAAAAAATTATTAGGTGGTATTCTTTTGTACACAAAACAGGAAGTAGATGCTGCATTAAAAAAGTTTCAAAAAAAGGAAATCAACGAAAATAACATTAAAGAGATTATTAACTTCGTTGAAAGAAAAATGTCAATTTCTTTGCCACTAGAGTTTAATATGTTTCAATTTGACTATCAAAAAGAGTATATAATTAAAATTTTAAATAGACCTATCCGTGTATGTGGAATGGTAAAAAACGAAGGAGAACCTGGCGGCGGACCATTTTGGGTTCAAGATGAAAAAGGACGTCATAATTTACAAATAGTAGAACTATCGCAAATTGATTTAAACAACGAAAATCAACAAGCTATCTTTAAAAATTCTACACATTTTAACCCAGTTGATATCGTTTGCAGCATTAAAGATTTTGAAGGAAACAAATTTGAATTAAATCATTTTATTGATCCTAAAACAGCATTCATTACAGAAAAAACGGAAAACGGAAAAAAAATAAAAGCATTTGAATTGCCTGGATTATGGAATGGTGCTATGGCAGAATGGAGCACTATTTTTGTAGAAGTTCCAATTGAAACGTTTAATCCTGTAAAAAAAGTAACAGATTTATTAAAACCAGCCCATCAGCAAAGTGATTTTGACATTAATTCTGTTTTATCATGAACGCGGAAGTGATTTTAACTGAACTAAATTTTAAAGCAATAAGGAGCAGTGGCGCTGGCGGTCAACATGTAAATAAAGTGTCATCTAAAATAGTATTGATTTTTGATATGGCAACCTCTCAAGGTTTAAATGAGAACGAAAAATTACTACTTTATACCAAACTAAAAACAAAAATATCACAAGAAAATTTACTGATTCTAACTTGCGATGAAGATAGAAGTCAATTCAAAAATAAAAAAATCATCATCAAACGTTTTTTTGAAATGTTAGAAAACGCTTTAGTACTACCAAAAGTAAGAAAAGCAACTAAAATTTCAAAAGGTGCTAATGAAAAACGCATTCAAGAAAAGAAAAAAGCGGGTGAAATTAAAGCCGGCAGAAAAAAAATAGATTTCTAATTAACCAAAATAATCACTTTCAAACAACACAGAGTAAAGAAATTTCTAAAATTATACCAATTTCAAAAATCTGAGAAGTAACAAAAATACATTATTAAACTTGATATTAAATTTGTTTTTGAATTTTGTAATTGAATTTGTTATTGATTTTTGTTATTGAATTTTGTTATTGATTTTGTTATTGATTTTTGTTATTGAATTTTGTAATTGAATTTTGTTATTGATTTTGTTATTGATTTTGTAATTGATTTTGTAATTGAATTTTGTTATTGATTTTGTTATTGATTTTGTTATTGATTTTGTTATTGATTTTGTTATTGATTTTTAAAATTGTATTACTATATTTGCAACATCTCAAAGGGGTGCTTGTTTTTCAGGCTGAGAGTATACCCATAGAACCTGGGCGGGTAATGCTGCCAAGGAAAACCGAGAACTATATATGTTTCTGAATTAATTTCAGAATCGAAATTCTCAAAATTATTTTATTACTTATTTTTAACCAAGAGTAATTACCCCTTTTATTCGTATGAATTTACGAAGTATGAATTTATTTTTAAAAAGGCAAAAAGCAAAAAGCAAAAAGCAAAAGATTTACAAATTAAGTCTATTTTCTATTCTCTTTTCTCTATGTGCTTACAGTCAAGAACAACCAAAAGATTCTGTAAAATCAATTGAAGCAGTCTTAATTTCGGGAGTTCGAGCAAAAGACAAAAATCCAATTACATTTACAAATGTATCTAAAACACAAATTGCCCCAAGAAATTTAGGGCAAGACATTCCAATTTTGTTAAATTATTTACCTTCAGTTGTAACAACAACAGATGGCGGTGCAGGAATTGGATATACCTATATGCGTGTTCGTGGATCCGATGGTTCAAGAATTAATGTAACCTTAAATGGTGTGCCTTTTAACGATAGTGAGAGTCAAGGAACGTATTTTGTCAACTTACCTGATTTTGCTTCCTCCTTAGAAAGTATGCAATTACAACGCGGGGTAGGAACCTCTACAAGTGGTGCGGGAGCATTTGGTGCGAGTTTAAATTTACAAACAAAAGCTGCACAACAAAATAGCTATGCTCAAATAGCCAATTCTATTGGAAGTTTCGGAACCCGAAAACATTCGCTAGCATTCGGAAGTGGTTTGCATAATAATTTCGAAATGAACGCTCGTATTTCTAAAATAACATCTGATGGTTTTATTGATAGAGCTTCCTCTGATTTATTTGGTTATTATTTTGATGCAAATTACATCACAAAATCTACCCTCATCAAAGCCATTGCTTTTGGTGGAAAAGAAAAAACCTATCAGGCATGGAATGGTTTGGAAGATGAAGAAAAACTAAAAAATGACAGAACCTACAATTCAGCTGGGCAATACACAGACGAATTTGGGAACACTCAATTTTACGATAATGAAACTGATAATTATTGGCAAAATCATTTTCAATTGCATTGGAATGAAAAACTAACTTCAAAATGGGAATCAAATCTGGCTTTGCATTATACTTCAGGAAAAGGGTATTTTGAGCAATATAGAGAAGATGAATTCTTTTCTGATTATTTATTGCCCGACTTTAATGGAAATAGTGTTACCGATTTAGTTAGAAAACGTTGGTTAGACAATGATTTTTTTGGAAGTACTTTTTCTTTAAATTATAAAACTGAAAAAACTGATGTACTAATTGGTGGAGCGGCAAATAAATATCAAGGAAAACATTTTGGCGAAGTCGTTTGGACACAATTTTACGTTCCAACAACTAACAAATATTATAACAATTTCGGAAATAAAAATGATGTGAATTTCTACTCGAAAGCATCGCAACAAATCGGAAAAATTAATGTTTTTGCTGATTTTCAATACCGAATGGTGTTCTATCGAGCCAATAGCATCCAATTTAATGACGTAAATGACACCTTCCGTTTCTTCAATCCAAAAGCAGGAATTACATATACCTTAAATCATGTTAGTGCTATTTATGGTTATTTCGGAATAGCAAATAAAGAACCTCGTAGAGATGATTATGAAAGCGGAAGTGTAAAACCAGAACGCTTAGAAGATTTTGAATTAGGTTATAAATTCAAAAGCAACAAAGCAATACTAAACATTAATGCATTTTATATGAAATATAAAAATCAATTGGTAGCCACTGGTGCTTTAAATGATGTGGGAAGCCCTATTTTTGAAAATAGCGGAAAAAGTTATCGCGCAGGTATAGAAATAGAAGGATCTATTAAAATAATCCAGAAAGTAATGTTACAACCAAACCTTACTTTAAGCACCAATAAAAATGAGGATTTTTATTTTGAAAGAAATGGCATTTTAACCAATTTAGGAAATACAAATATTGCCTATTCACCAAATATTGTAGTAGGAAACGTACTAACATATTCACCAATTCATGCGTTACAAATTTCTTTTTTAACCAAATATGTTGGAAAACAATATATGGGAAATATGGATGCTGAAAAATCTATTTTACCCGATTATACCACATCAGATTTAAACATTAACTACGAATGGAAAATTAATAAAGGCATCAAATCGATTGTGTTTTCGGGATTAATCAATAATATTTTCGATAGCACTTACGAATCAAATGGCTATTTTTACACCTATAATGATGATTTTAGCAATCCACCATCCATTACTACGATTGAAGGAGTTGGATATTATCCACAAGCAGGAATCAATTTCTTAGCAGGAATCAATTTGAAGTTTTAATTTTTTGGGTATACAGATTTTACAGATTAAAATTTTAAAAATCCGTTTAATCTGTGTACCTATTTTTCAATCCAAGCCGTAATACTTCTGTCGTCTGGTTGTGTTTTTGGTGAAATGACTTTTTCTAACTCGCCATTTTCATTCAATAAATACTTTTGAAAATTCCATTTTACGGTAGTGTCTTTTACGCCGTTTTTTGATTTCTTTGTTAAGAATTCATAAATGGGATGCATATTTTTTCCTTTTACTGAGATTTTTTCCATCATAGGAAACGATACACCATAATTTACAGTGCAAAAACTTTCAATCTCAGAGGCACTCCCTGGTTCTTGCCATAAAAAATTATTGGCGGGAAAACCAATAATTTCAAAGTTTTGATTTTTATATTTTTCGTAAATCTTCTGTAATTTTTCGTATTGAGGTGTCAAGCCGCATTTTGAAGCGGTATTCACTACCATTATTTTTTTACCTTTTAAAGTTGAAAAATCGAACTGTTTTCCTCTTAAATCAGTCACAATAAAGGAATGAATAGTACCTTTAGGATAGGTTTTTGTATCTTTTTTAAAAAAAGAAAATATAGAATGTAGCATTAATTATACACTTTTATGGTGGTGGCATCTATCATTTGTACGCGATAGGCTTTCATTGGATATTGTTTTCCAGCCGCCAATCCTGTAAACAAACTATATTCAGCATCGTCACACGGACATTTTGCATTAATTCCATTAATTGTCATTGTAGAACAATCGGCTAATGCTTGATTTGGGCAGGCCGCATCATAAGCTAAAAAATTACCACTTCCTGCGTTAAAAACAATTAAGCCTCTTATTCCTGCGCCTGCCGAATTTACATATACTGCACTGGAAGGATAAGCTAATACTGAATATTGAGGAAAACTCATATTTACAATAATTTCAAACGGATAATTAGGCAAATATGGGTTGTTATTATTCGTCTGATTATCTTTATCACAGGATAAGAAGGTCAGAAACAAAACAAGTAAGTAAAAAATTCTTTTCATTTTTTATATTTATTTGATTTATCAAAATTAATTTATTTATATTTGACAAACTAATATAGTAAACGAAAAATAGTTAAATAAATTATATCTTTGCAAAAAGGGAATCCCATAGTTGTGGGATTTTTTCTATTTTATAAATTAATGAAGTTATGAGCACAGTATCTTATTACACAGCAGAAGGGTTAAAACATTTAAAAGACGAGTTAGATCAGCTTAAATCTATAGAGCGCCCAAAAGCGTCACAAGCTATTGCAGAAGCAAGAGACAAAGGAGATTTGTCTGAAAACGCAGAATATGATGCCGCTAAAGAAGCACAAGGTTTATTAGAAATGCGTATTTCTAAAATGGAAGAATTAGTATCGAACGCAAGAATTATTGACGAATCTACTTTAGACGTATCAAAAGCATTGGTATTGTCTAATGTAAAAATCAAAAATCAATCTAACGGAATGGAACTGCAATACAAATTAGTTGCAGAAAGCGAAGCCGATTTAAAAACAGGAAAAATATCCGTAACTTCTCCTATTGGAAAAGGTTTATTAGGTAAAAAAGTAGGTGAAATTGCAGAAATTATTGTGCCAAATGGCGTGTTAAAATTTGAGATTTTAGAAATTACACGTGACTAATTTTTGAAATTAGAAAATCCAAAATCCAAAAAAATGAGCTCTATTTTTACCAAAATTATTAACGGCGAAATTCCTTGTTATAAAATTACTGAAAACGAAGATTTTATTGCTTTTTTAGATGTAAATCCGAATGCTAAAGGACATACTTTATGTGTTCCAAAGCAAGAAATAAATAAAATTTTCGATATGGACGAAGATTTATATTTAAAACTAATGGCATTTTCAAGAAAAGTAGCCATTGCTTTGGAAAAAACAGTGCCTTGTAAACGAATTGGAGTGGCGGTTGTAGGTTTAGAAGTACCGCACACACACGTACACTTAATTCCGCTTCAAGATATGGACGACATGCGTTTTCAAAGAAAAACAACTTTAACTTCCGAAGAATTTTCAACATTAGCAGAAGATATTGCTGAAAATTTATAAAAACTATTTCCACAAATTTTTAATGAGTTTGTGGATTTTTTTTATCCTGTGAAATGAAAAAAACAATCCTATTACTTTTATTTTCCAACTTAATTTTTTCTCAAGAAACGCCTTCTGAAAATTTTTTTTGGGAATATAATTATAATATAAATATTGGAATTGAAGGTGTTATTGGAGTCAAAAATTGTTATGTTCGACAAGATTCAACCGCAAACAGTCAATTAGTAGATTCTTTACAAATTGGTGATAAAATTAAAGTCATAAAAAATACGAACGAAAATTTAAACATAAAGGGACTAAATTTATCTTGGGTAGAAATTGAATATAAAAAAACCAATCAAATTAAAACTGGATTTCTTTGGAAAGGTTTTATTGCTCTTGGAAGTACGAAAAATGGAAATACTACATTTTTAACTACAATAAATTCGAAATACCGTAAAAAAATTCAAGAAAATGACACAGAATACGAAGCCGAATTTTATAAAATTTCTGTAAAAGTAATTGATAATAAAAATGAAATACTAGGCGAAAAATCATTTGCTAAACCACTTTCTGAAAGTAATTTTTTTGAAAATTCAACTGTAGGAAATTGGGGTTTAAAAAACATTACTGACGTGTACCGAATTTCATTTAGCGGTCAAGCTTGTGGAATTCCAACTTATTATTTTTATTTCGGTTGGAATGGGAAAAGTTTTCAATCAATTCCAGAAAAATATAATGTAGGCGATGCTGGTGTGTTTTATCATAATGAAGAATTTATTTTTCCAAAAGAAAAAGGGGGCCTAGCAAACACCATTATTAAAATTATTACAGAAGCTGAAAATTCGGATGAAAATTCGGACGACGATATAGAAAGTTATACTTTTTTAGTTACAAAGTCTAAAGAGTATTATTCTTGGGATGGGGAAAATTTCAAACGTATCAAGACAATAAAAATGAAACCTTATTTAGAAAAAGAAGATTAATCCTCTTTTCTAAAGCTCATTTGCATCGTGGTGCCTTTACCAATTTCAGAGTGTACTACTCTAATCTTGCCTTTATGATATTCTTGAACTATGCGTTTAGTAAGTGACAAACCCAATCCCCACCCTCTTTTTTTAGACGTATAACCGGGTTCAAAAATAGTTTTAAATTTATTCTTAGCC
>RDXY01000014.1 GCA_004293045.1 Flavobacteriia bacterium
CTATATGATTCTAAATATAATGATTCAATATCTAAAAAGAAAATTGAAATTTTTTATGAAGATTTTAAAAATGCCTTGCCTCTGTATGAAAAAATATTAAATGTTGATTTTAAAACAAGATTTTTTAAAACTAAAATTAATTTCTTTTTAGCAGACTGCCATTCTGAAATGAATTTAGCATCTAAAGTAAACGCTTTTTCTTCAATGGTTGAAAAAGTAGTTTTAGGAACATAAGTTGGTTCTAAAAGTGTTTCATATAACGGTTCTTCAAACGGAACATTTATGTGAGCTGGACCTTTTTGCGAAATAGCTGTCTCGATAGCTGAAAGAATAAGACTATCATTATGCTCAGAAGCATTTTCAGTTAAATTAGCAGAAAAAACTATATGATTTGCAAACACATTTTCTTGACGAATGGTTTGTCCGTCACCAATATCAATTTTATTTTTTGGTCTGTCAGCCGAAACAATTAGCAATGGAATTTGACTATAAAATGCTTCCGCAACGGCAGGATAATAATTTAATACCGCAGAACCCGATGTACAAACCACTGCTACAGGTTTTTGTAATTGTTGGGCCAAACCTAAGGCAAAAAAAGCCGCACAACGTTCATCTGCAAGGCTATAACAGGTAAAAGCTTCTTGGTTGGTAAATCCCATAGTTAAAGGAGCGTTTCTCGAACCAGGTGAAATTACAATATGCTGAATTTCTTTTTGGCGAAAAATTTCAATAACCGCTTGCGCTAATGGTATTTTTGGATATGAGTTGACTTTCAATTTAGTTTTTTAATGAAACACTTAAAAACTTAGAATACATTTAAAGTAAAAAACTAGGTTTCAAGGTGATTGAAAATGATAGATACAAATTTACTAATAAATACACATTTTTTTATACTTTTATATCATAAATAAATACTAAAATGATTCCATCAATTCAAACGTACCAAAAGGAAGATTGCCCTGCTATACTTGAAATTATTAATGAGCAAATTTTAACTGGCACTGCATTATACGATTATCAAACAAGAACGGTAGAACAACAGCTGGTCATTTTTGAGGATAAATTACAAAAAGGATATCCAATTATTGTTGCAAAAGTAGCTAATGAAATTGTTGGATTTGGTTATTATAGCGAATTCCGATTTAGAGAGGCCTATAAATTTACGGTGGAACATTCTGTATATGCCAAGAAAAACTATATTGGAAAAGGAATTGGCCATTTGTTACTTACCGAGTTAATCGAATTAGCAAAAAAGCAAAATCTACATACGATGATTGGCGTAATTGATTCCGAAAATGAAAGTAGTATTGCTTTTCACGAAAAATTTGGTTTTGAAAAAGCTGGTTTCATTAAAGAATCAGGCTATAAATTTGACCGCTGGTTGCATTCTGTTTTTATGCAAAAGATACTTTAGTAAAAGTCCAATAAAAAAATTCCAAACTCCAATAAAGTTATAAATTGGAATTTGGAATTTAAAAATTGAAAGTTATTTGTTTATTTCCCTTCAATCCAATTAAGAATTGAACTATCGTTTGGTAAAACATTTGGAGACATTACTGCGGCTAAATGTCCGTTTTCATCTATTAAATATTTTTGAAAATTCCATTCTACATCGCTGTCTTTTAAACCATTTTTACTTTTTTGAGTTAAAAACTGATACAAAACGTGCATGTCGCTCCCTTTAACGGAAATTTTTTCCATCATAGGAAAAGTTACGCCGTAATTTTTCTTACAAAATGCTCCAATTTCAGCATTTGTGCCTGGTTCTTGTGCGCCAAAATTGTTTGCTGGAAAACCTACAATTACAAAATTACTGTCTTTATATTTTTCATAAATTGCTTGTAGTTGCTCATATTGAGGTGTTAATCCACATTCAGAAGCCGTATTTACAATTAAGATTTTTTTCCCTTTAAGAGAAGCAAAATCAAATTCGTTTCCTGATAAGTCTTTTACTTTAAAAGTATAAATTGAACCTTGTTCCATGGTGTTTGTTTTTGGAGTTTCTACTGAAACATTATCGTTTGTATTTTCTACGAAATGTTCCCAGTTTTCTGATTTTTTTTCTTCCGATTTCGTATTACAAGCCAATAATATCAATACTGCGCCAGTAAACGTGTGAAATAGTTTCATAATCAATTTATTTAAAATCAAATATATGAAATGTTACAGAAAACAAAAGTTAATGTTGGGTTAAATAAAAAAACCTAACTGGCAAAAAAGCTGTTAGGTCTTATTAAATATATAAATACTTTGTTTTATTTTTTCTTATACAATTTCTTATACTGAATATATGCAATTGTAGAAATTACCAAAACAATTGCTAATGCATATAAATAATACACCACACTTTGAGATTCTCCAGATGCATACGAATGCTTGCCACTTAAGTGGAAATTTACTCCGAAATACGTCATTAATATACTTGCAAAAGCTAAAACCGACATAAAATTATAAGCAAACAAACCTCGTAAAGCCGGTACAAAACGAGCGTGAATTACAAATGCATACACCATAATACTAATTAATGCCCAAGTTTCTTTTGGATCCCAGCCCCAATAGCGTCCCCAACTTTCATTTGCCCATTGTCCGCCAAGGAAATTTCCAATAGTTAGCATCACTAAACCAACCGTTAAAGCCAATTCATTAATATAGGTGATTTCTTTGATGTTCAATTCCATTTTGGCTTTGTTGTTTTTGTTGGTAAAAATCATTAAAAACAAGGCTACCAATCCCAAAATCATTCCCAAAGTAAAGGGTCCGTAACTCGCTACAATAACCGCCACGTGAATCATTAACCAATATGAGTTTAAAACTGGTGGTAAATTTGCAATTGCAGGATCCATCCAATTCAGATGTGCAACCCATAAAATCATAGCTGTTACAAATACACCAGAAGCAATAGTTAATGGTGTCTTTTTTACAATTTTTCTCTTAGTTACTAAATAAAACCATAATGGGTTACCAAAACCTAATGTTAAAGTAAAAAACATGGTAGCCCAAGCTACATAAATCATACTTTCATAAGCATCTGACCAAGGGGCGTGACCTGAAATATACCAACGAACTATTAATCCTAAAGTATGTAAAATAAATAATAATAAAACAATATTTTTCAAAAGAGAAACACAAAAACTAATACTCTTTTTATTGCTAAAAATTTGAATTAAAGAAAATACGAACATAAAAACTCCAGCATACATATACCAAGAGAATAATTTCTTAAAAATATCGTATTTGTTATATTGAATTTCCGCTTCTAATTTATCTTCAGAAAGCATTACTTTTCCACCAAATTTCTTTTGATAATCGGATAAGCCCTTTAATAAACTTTCTGCATTTTTATAGTCTTTAGATTGTGAGGCTTTTGCCGCTTCACTAAAATAAAACGGAATAATATTTTTTACGACATCTATATTGGTTTTCGTTGGATGTTGCAATTCTAAATACGAAGCCCATTTATTATTAGCATCTTTTGGAAGCGGAAAAAATCGTAAAATTTGTCCACTAATTGCCGAATACAATAAATTTACTTTTTTATCAGCATCTAAGAAATCCTTTTGAAATTGATTTGGAACCGCTTCTTTATACGCTTCATCCGTTTGCTTTTGCAATTTATAATTTCCAAAATCATCGAAAAAACTAATTAGTGGCGCATATTTTGCTTTCTCATCTACACCAATAATTTTACGAATACTATCGTTTCCTCTCGTTAAATGCACAATCGGAATTTGATACCAAAACTCAGGAAATTGATTCATGGAAATCAAAACCTGATCTGAAGTAAATCCTTCAAAGGTGTCATTTTTAGAAACTTTTCGTAATAATTCAGACGAAAAAGTATTTACAGGTTTCATCCTTCCACTCACATCTTGAACCACAAGTCGTCCAAATTTTTCTGCATGTTCGGCAGAAACCATATATTTCTTAATTTCTTTTAAAGATTCTGCAGCCGTAGGCATTTTTGGCTTCACAGAAGACGATGCTTCATGCTGATGGGCTTCATTTGAATGATTATGACCGTCGTGATTGATATGATTATCTTGGGCAAAACCAAAAATTCCAAAAAAGAAGAAAATAGCTACTAAAGTGGCTTTTTTAGCTCGAATTTTATCCAACTTCAATTTCAAATCATTAAATCGGGTGTTTTTATCAAACAAAATAACCATCATAGCAAAATACAATAAGAAATAACCGATGTAAGTAATCCAAGTTCCCCAGAAATCGTGGTTTACAGAAAGTACCGTTCCTTTTTCGTCTTCATCAAAACTGGCTTGAAAGAAACGAAATTCTCTGTAATCTAATATATGATTCATAAAAACACTGTCGGTAAATGTTTTTGATTTTTCTTTGTCTTGAATTTCGATTTTACTTTTAAATGCCGAATAACTTTTTTCTGTTCCAGGATATTTTTCGGCAACAAAATCATTCAATTTAATTGAAAAAGGTAAGGTATGCACTTTACTTCCATACATTAATGTAAAATCTAATTTTCCGATTTTAAAACTTTTTGGTTCGCCTTGTTTTCCTTTTGAACCCATTAATGTAATGATTTCTTCTTTATTTTGAGAGGTGACTTTAACCACAATGGCATCATCCGTTTTTTTATCTTTATAATCGTTATTTGAAGCTAAAACCACTTCTCCTTTTTGAGCCAATTCAGGAAAAACAAACTGACTTCCACCAGCATTATATAGTGAACGGAACATCAACTCGCTAATCTTATCTTTTGCAATTGTACCTTGCATTTTGTCGGCCATTCGCATAAAGTTTCCGTCAAAAGGGGTTTGAATGGTATAATTTTCAGCCGCTTTTGTAATATTAATAGCACCTTGTGTAAACTTATTAAAAGCAAACAATACATTACTTATATTTTTCACTTCGCCTTCTTTAAGAAAATGCTCTTTTCTACTGCCGCCTATAGCTTCTACCAATTTTATATATAACTCACCTTTTGCATTTGGCTTAAATGTTTCAGAAGCATTCATAATAAACTGTTGCAATTTAATTTTGTATGGAATATCTGAAAATGTATCAGAAAATTGATACGAATTATTTGTTGCTTGTGAAAGTAATAACTGATTTTCCGTTGTTTTACGTTTCATTTCACCTTGATACTCTCCATCTACGAAAGTAGTTAAATATGGCATATCTGAATAAACCGTATTTGAAACAGCTCCTTCACGAATAGGCATTAATCCTTCATAGCTAATATATCGAGTAACAAAAGCACCCACAATTATAAAAATCCAGGATAAGTGGAGCAATAAAGTAGCCCATTTCTCTTTTTTATACAATTGATACCGTTTAATATTTCCGAAAAAATTAATTACAAAAAAGACCATAATGGCCTCAAACCACCACGCGTTATAAACCCAGATTCGAGCGGTTTCAGTATTATAGGCGTCTTCAATGAAAGTTCCTGCTGCCATTGCTGCTGCAAAACCAATAAATAAAAGTGCCATTAGGCGTGTAGAATATAGTGCGGAAAGTAATTTTTGTAACATAAAATTATAGTCTTTTTATAAGTGATGCAAATGTACTGAATAAGAAATAAAGTGTTACTATTTTAACAAAATTTAATACCTGTTTGGAATAATCTAATACAACATTTTCAGTTCTTTTATATCAAACAACTGCAGTGTATCCTCTTCTAACTCTATTTGCAACAAACCATTTGGCATCACTTGTTTGATAATTCCCATAAATTTTACTTTATCTGCGTTTTCAAAAGCCATAGGTGTGTTTTTTTTAAATAAATTTTCGTGATACAATTTCCAAAAATGAGCAGCTCCATCCTTTTTATACAAATTAAGGTTATTTTGAAATTGGTTTAAAAAAAGCAATAAAATCTCATCTTTATTATATTCTTGGTTCGTACAATTTTTTAAGGAGGTGGCTTGTGGTAAATTGATAAAATTTTCTTGATTCACATTTATGCCAATCCCAACAATAGAAAGTATTTCAGCTGTACTTTTAAACTGATTTTCAATTAGTATACCACATATTTTCTTTTTGTCTGCCAAAATGTCGTTTGCCCACTTAATGGCTACATTTGGAATTTTTAGCTGTACAAATGTCTGAAAAAGACTAACAGCTACTATAACATTTAAACTAAACACCTCCTCCACATTTAACAACACCTCTTTAATCAAAACACTGAACGTTAGGTTTTTACCCGCTTCTACTTCCCAATTTTCGCCACGTTGCCCTCTCCCTTTTGTTTGGTTTTCAGCCACTACAACAGTGAAATTAGCCACCCCTTGTTTGGCTGACAATTCTTTTAAATAACTATTTGTAGAATCAATGGCATTGAGTTTGATGATATGCATAGAAGAAATTTTGTGATTACTTAATTGAAGTTACAAAAATAAAGACAAAAAATGATACCTTTGCATAAAACGAACAAATAATAGATGACGAAAAATATTAGCACAGATGATTTACTAGCAAGTATCATCAAAGGAATTGAAGATGTAAAAGGATTAGATATTGATATTCTTGATTTAAGAGGAATTGAAAATAGTGTTTGTGATTATTTTGTAATTTGCAATGGAAATTCAAATACACAAGTAAATGCAATTGTAGGTTCAGTTCAAAAAGGCGTGTCAAAAGAACTAAAAGACAAACCTTGGCATATTGAAGGTACAGATGTTGGAGAATGGGTATTAATGGATTATGTAAGCATAGTAGTACACGTATTTCAGAAACACATTAGAGAATATTATAATATTGAGAGTTTATGGGGCGATGCAAAAATTACTTCTATAGAAAATAAATTTTAAACCCAATTATGTCAGAAAACGAAAACAAAAACAAACCAGTTATTAAGGTAGTAAAGCTTGGCCCTTGGTTTTTTCCAATTTTAGCCATTTCTGTAATATTACTAATTAATTTTTTCAATGGTGGTTTCGATATGAACTATCCGAAATCAACCTCTATTTCTTCTTTTTATGATTTATTAAGTAAAAATCAAATTGAGAAAGTAGATATTTTAACAAGTACTTCAGGAAATACTGCTGAGGTAACTTTAAAAAAAGCGGCATATGTTGCATCTAAAGATGAAGAATTAAAAAAATTAACTAAAGAGAAAGGTCCGCATTATTTAGTAAAAGATGTGGGTAGTTTAGACCTTTTTCAAAATGAATTAAAAGAAGCTAAAAAGAACAAATTAATAGCTGCTTACGACCTAAAACCAACAAGTAATTGGAGTGAGTGGATTGGATTATTATTACCTACCTTAATTTTTATCGGATTTTTCTATTTCATTTCTAAAAGAATGGCTGGAGGCCCTGGTGGAGGTGGACAAATATTTAGCATTGGAAAATCGAAAGCAAAACTATTTGATGAAAAAAATGATGTAAAAGTTACTTTTGAAAATGTAGCCGGTTTAGAAGGAGCAAAAGAAGAAATTCAAGAAATCGTAGAATTCCTAAAAACACCTGAAAAATTCACAAGTATTGGTGGTAAAATTCCAAAAGGTGCCTTATTAGTAGGACCTCCAGGAACAGGAAAAACCTTATTAGCCAAAGCAGTTGCCGGTGAAGCTAACGTGCCTTTTTTCTCTTTATCAGGATCTGATTTTGTAGAAATGTTTGTAGGAGTTGGTGCTTCTCGAGTAAGAGATTTATTTAAACAAGCCAAAGAAAAAGCACCTGCTATTATTTTTATTGACGAAATTGATGCAGTTGGAAGGGCTCGTGGAAAAAGTAATATGTCTGGAGGTAACGACGAAAGAGAAAATACACTAAATCAATTACTAACAGAAATGGACGGATTCGGGACCAATTCAAATGTAATTGTATTAGCCGCAACAAATAGAGCGGACGTTTTAGACAAAGCCTTAATGCGTGCAGGACGTTTTGATAGACAAATTTATGTGGACTTGCCAGATATTAGAGAACGTAAGGAAATATTTGAAGTTCATTTAAAACCGATTAAAAAAGCAGAAGCATTAGATACTGAATTTTTAGCCAAACAAACCCCAGGATTTTCTGGAGCCGATATTGCTAATGTTTGTAATGAAGCCGCTTTAGTTGCAGCAAGAAAAAACAAAAAAGCAGTTGATAAACAAGACTTTTTAGATGCTGTAGACAGAATAGTTGGCGGATTAGAAAAGAAAAATAAAATTATTACCAAAGAAGAAAAGCACGCCATTGCCATTCACGAAGCAGGTCATGCTACTGTGAGTTGGATGCTTCAACATGCCGCTCCGTTAGTAAAAGTTACTATTGTACCTCGTGGACAAAGTTTAGGAGCTGCTTGGTATTTACCTGAAGAAAGACAAATCGTACGAACCGAGCAAATGCTTGACGAAATGTGCGCTACTATGGGCGGAAGAGCTGCTGAAAAAGTTGTTTTCGATAAAATTTCAACAGGTGCACTTTCAGATTTAGAAAAAGTAACCAAACAAGCCCGCGCCATGGTTACCGTTTATGGTCTGAATGATAAAATTGGAAATATTACATATTACGATTCATCAGGACAATCAGATTATACTTTTTCAAAACCCTATTCTGATGATACGGCAAAAGTAATTGATACTGAAATTTCAGGGTTAATTGAAGAACAATATCAAAGAGCCATTTCTATTTTAACAGAGAATAGAACAAAATTGGAAGCATTGGCAGCCATTTTAATCGATAAAGAAGTTATTTTTAAAGACGATTTAGAAACTATTTTTGGTAAAAGACCTTTTGATATTGAAGAAGAAAAACCAGAAACAATGTCAGAAATAATTGCAGAAACCGATTCAGAAATTGTAACTGAATAAGTTATTAACAATACTTTGTATAAAAAATCTTAACTTGAAAGTGATTTTAAGTTAAGATTTTTTTATATTTGGTGTTTAAGAATTGTTACAGAAATAAAATGAATATTTTCAAAAAGATATTTGGCAATCCAGACGCAACTGAAAATCAGGAAAATAACGTCGAAAAAAGCCAATATGCACCAGACATAAATACGCCTGTAGATGAATTATTCACCATTAATTTTAAAAATAATGGCGGAAAATTTATTTATTGTTCTACTATGGAAGAAGCTCATGAAAATTTTGAAAATATTTTAGAAGAAAACGATTGGTTTGAAAATGAAGTACAATGTTTTGATTCAAGATTATTTAATTTTCTTGATGAGAATAGATTAGAATATAAAAGCGTAACCAATCCATCTTTCTTTTTTACATCTTGTGAAAACTTAATTGCAGATGAAGGTTCCATTTTATTTTCATCTAAACAATTAAAACAATTCAAAATAGACGAATTACCTCCCAATATTATTGTTTACGCTTCTACAAGCCAACTTTTAATGACGAAAGGCGATGGTTTAAGAAACATCAAAACAAAATACGACAAAGAATATCCTACAAATATTACCGCTATTAAGTATTTTGAAAAAACAATAGAAGAAAATTTTCTTCATTATGGAAGTTGCCATAAAAATTTATACTTAATTCTACTAGAAGATCTTTAAAATGACTGAAAATGTAACAAGAGCTGTTAGTGGTGCTGTTTATATTGCATTACTTATTTTCTGTACGTTATTTTCACCAATAACATTTCATATATTATTCACTGTTTTGATGTGCTTGAGTATTTATGAATTCTCTAAAATGACACACTATAAATTTTATTATTTATTTGCCATTGGCGGTATATTAATTTCTATTCTTTTCTTTTTAAGTCAACTACCACCAAATAATTTAATTTATTTAGCATTAGGCTGTGTTGTATTTAATATTCTACTCTTATTTAATTTATTTAAAAACATTTCGTTTCATAAATACCATAAAAAACATAGTCATTTTTTCCTATATATTACCTTGCCTTTTATTTTATTACTTTCCTTACCCAACTTTATAATTCCAGCAAAATATGAACTAGTTTTAGCTTTATTTATTATGATATGGTGTAATGATACGTTTGCCTATTTAGTTGGAAAATCAATCGGAAAACATAAATTACTTGAACGAGTTTCTCCAAAAAAAACAATTGAAGGATTTATTGGTGGAATCGTTTTTACTATACTAGCTTCGATTATAATTAGCCAATTTTATACTTTTTTTAATGTAACTTTGTGGATTATCAGCGCATTAATTATTTCAATTTTTGGTACGCTTGGCGATTTAGTCGAATCTAAATTTAAAAGAGAAGCAGGCGTAAAAGATAGCGGAAATATTATGCCCGGTCATGGTGGCATTTTAGACCGCTTAGATAGTGTTATTTTTGTTATTCCATTTTTATATATATTATATTTAATTTATTTCTATTATGCTTAAGTTTCATCCAGAAGGCGCTAAAATTATTTTAATTTCAACTTTAATTACCGTTTTAGGTATTTTTGGTGTAGACCATTTATTTCATGAGAGCAACATTATAATTTGCAAAATTTTACAAGTAGTCCTTTTGGGATTTTTAGTACTAATTCTTCAATTTTTCAGAAACCCAACGCGAGTGGCAATAATTAGTGACAATCATGTATTGGCACCCGTTGATGGAAAAGTTGTAGTAATTGAAGAAGTTTACGAATCAGAATATTTTAAAGACAAAAGATTAATGGTCTCTATTTTCATGTCACCCATTAATGTTCATGTAACTCGATATGCCTTAAATGGAATTGTAAAATACAGCAAATATCATCCTGGAAAATTTTTAGTAGCTTGGCATCCAAAAGCCAGTGAAGAAAACGAACGTACCACAATTGTTATTGAAAATAATGTATACGGCGATATTATGTACCGTCAAATTGCTGGTGCATTAGCAAAAAGAATTGTAAATTATGCAGAAGTTGGCATGACTGTAATTCAAGGTGAAGATGCTGGTTTTATTAAATTCGGATCCAGAGTAGATTTATATTTTCCTATTGGAACGCCAATAAATGTTAAATTAGGAGACAAAGCTATTGGAAATAAAACAGTAATATCAAAAAAATAAATGAGCGAATTTTCTTTAGATGAAAGATTCAAGGAAGCTATTCAAAATGCCAATGAAAAAATTCCTAAAACTTCTGTACCGCAAGACGTACAGTTAGTGCTTTATGCGTATTACAAACAAGCACTTTCCGAAAACATAAGCTATAGCCATCATGGCTATGAATCGGATGAAGTTATTACAGCATTTAAACAAAACGCCTGGATGCAAGTGAGGCATTTAACTGCCAACGAAGCCAAAGAAAAGTACATTGAAATAATAAATCAAATGCTAAAAGATAGACAGTAATGTGTATCTTTTTTTTTATTTTTGTAAATCACAAAAAAACATTAAAAATGAAAAAGAAAATCCTCATATTACTACTAATTTCCGTTTTAAGCACTAGTTGTAAAAAGGAAAAAGAACTAATAGAAGTTACCATCCCTGAACCAGAAAAAGTTGAAAAAACTACTTTAGGAAATCCGTCTGATGTGCAAGCTGAAGAGGAAGAAGGTGCATTTCAAATGAATGGATTACCATATTCATATAACAGTTTAGAGCCTTTTATAGATGCCGCAACCATGGAATTACATTACTCCAAACATCATTTGGCGTATTGCAATAAACTAAATGCCGCTTTAAAGGAAACCAATTTGACTTCAAAATCAATAGAAGAAATTCTAAAAAAATTAGATACAAGTAAATCAGACCTAAGAAACAATGCAGGTGGTTATTACAATCACAATTTATTTTTTGAAATATTGAATGCAAATGGCGGAGACGCGACAGATGAAGTTTTAGAAGCCATAAATAAAGATTTTGGTTCTTTTGAGGCATTCAAAAATGAATTTTCAGAAAGCGCTACTAAATTGTTTGGTTCAGGTTGGATTTGGCTAATAAAAGACAATTCTGGAAAATTAGTAATAACTACTACCGCTAACCAAGACAATCCGTTAATGCCAAATGCAGAAAAAAAAGGAACGCCTATTTTAGCTTTAGATGTTTGGGAACATGCTTATTATTTAAAGTACCAAAATAAACGAAAAGATTACATTAATGCTTTCTTTAATGTGATTAATTGGAAAAAAGTCAATGAAAAATTCAAAGAATCCACAAGTATATCAGAATAAAAAAGAAACGCTTCAATTAATTGAAGCGTTTCTTTTTTAAATTATAAACAAATTAATTATCTCAATTGAAAACTACTTTTTGATACTAATTCCCCTTTTTTATCAAATACATTAACAAAATAAGAACCTGGAGTAATATTTTTTACTGGTAAATCTTCTTGAACTTGAACTGTTTTGTTTTCAAATTTAATAGTTTTCTGGAAACTGTATGGTAAATACGTACCTCCAAAAGTTTCGGTTTTCTTCTCACCTAAAACATTGTTTTTACTATCTATCACTTGAATGTAATACGTTCTGTCTCCAACTTTTGCTACCTGATTTTCAGCAATCGTGAAACCGATTTTTAACATATCGGCTCTACTAGCCTTGTCTGTATTAATTTGTTTTCCTGAACCTTTTTGCTTCACTGCTAAAGTAGATAAATTTAAAACTGATAATCGTTGTGCTTTTTCAACAGTTTTAGATAAATTTTCATTTTTAGCCACTAACGTATCATTTGCCGTTTTAGCATTTGACAACACTACATTTGTACTATCTAAGTTTTTAGTTAATTTAGAATTATTTTCTTTCAATACATTATTTTCGGCAATTAAATTGTCCATTTCGCGTTTTAGTTTTACGTATTGTGTTTTGTATTTAGACAATGCTGCTACACTTCCGTCAGATTTTTTAATTTTCTCTAACAATTCCATAATTTTAGCCTGCTCCTCTTCTAATTCTCCTTTCAAAGCGGTATTATCAGAAATTGCAACATCATACTCCGCAATTTTTGATTCTAATTCTGCTTGAAATTTTTCTTTTTCAGTTAGTGTTTTTGATAAACTTGAATCTACTGCATCTTTATCTTGTTGTAATTTATAAACATAAGCCAAACTTCCCATTAATAATAATGCTAAGATAACCACAACGATCTTTAATCCTGAATTTCTAGAATTTGATTGATTTAACTCCATTTTGATTTTATTTAAATTTCATACAAAAATAAAATTTTATTTATTTCTATTACTATATTACGTAATGTATCTTTAAAATATTATATTTGAAAACACTTTTAAAACATAAAATGGATAAATTAAACGTATTCAGTTCTAGAGATTTAGCAAAAATTACACAGCATAGAAGTGGCGAAGTAAAGTTTGGGGAAAAAATAATTACCGTTCCAAACAATGAAAATTGGATAGAATTTATAACGCTATCCGAAGCAAAATTTGTTTTGATTGGTTTACCCGAAGACATAGGGATAAAAGCTAATTTAGGCAGAACTGGTGCAGCTTCTGCTTTTGAAAGCACCTTAAAAAGCCTAGTAAATTTTCAACACAATAAATTTTGTAAAGGAAACGAGTTGATTGTGCTAGGTGAAATAAATTTTTCTAAAGAAATGGCATTTTCCAAAACTTTAGATTCTCAAAATAAAGAAGATCGAAAAAAACTATTTCAATTAGTTGAAAATATAGATAAAGATGTTTCTTTTGTTATAAGTACGATAATTAAAGCAAATAAAATCCCTATAATTATAGGAGGAGGGCACAACAATGCATATGGAAACATAAAAGGATTAGCACTAGCAAAAGGGATGCCTGTAAATGCTATTAATTTTGATGCCCATACCGATTTTCGAATTATGGAAGGGCGTCATAGCGGAAATGGTTTTACTTATGCATTGGAGGAAGGATTCTTAAAAAAATATTTTATTTTCGGTTTACACGAAAATTTTGTATCAAAAAGCGTGTTCAATACCTTGAAAACCCTTGAAGAAAGAGTAAAATATGTAACGTATGAAGAAATCGCAGTTAGAAAAATTAAAAATTATAATAACGAAATAACAACTGCAATAAAATTTATTTCTAGCACCCCATTTGGTTTAGAACTAGATTTAGATGCACTACCCAACGTTCATAGTAGCGCCATGACCTTAAGTGGTTTTAGTATTGAAAAAGTAAGACATTTTATACATATGGTTGGAAAAGAAGAACATGCTAGCTATTTTCACATTTGCGAAGGCGCACCAGATTTAGATTTATCAAACAACAATCATTTAACGGGAAAATTAATTGCAACCCTAATTTTAGATTTCATAAAGAGTAAAAAACTAGAAGAAAACTAAAAAACAAAATCCGAAAGAAAAAAACTTTGTTTTTTTTTGAAAAAAAGTATTGGATTTCGAGATTGAAGTTTTAAATTTGTAAAATCAAGAAAAGAATTATGTCATAATGAGTGAATTGTCTAAAATTATTGATTCCTTAGAAGTAAAATTCTTTAAATTATCTAAAAAAATAGAAAATTTAGAGCAATTAAACGAAAGTTTATCTAATGAATTGAAAGAAATTAAACAAACCGCTCAACATGAAAATAAGAAAATCATCTCATTAAAACATGAGTTGGATAGCTTAAAGATAACCAATTCTCTTCTGGGCAGTGAAGAATACAAGAAAGAAACAAAACTGAAAATAAATTCGTTGATTAGAGAAATCGACTATTGTATAGCACAACTTTCTGAATAATTATGACAGAAAAGTTAAAAATAAAAATTTCAATTGCAGACCGAGTATACCCGCTTACAGTGGATACCACTCAGGAGGAAGGTCTACGAACCGCATCAAAAAAAATTGATGCCACAATTAAAAAATTTGAAGCCAACTATGCAGTAAGAGATAAACAAGATGTATTGGCTATGTGCGCCTTACAATTTGCTTCTCAAATAGAACAAACCCAAATTGATACTTCTACAGATACTATAGAAGCATTTGAGAGATTAAAAAAACTCGACGAAAAAATAGAAGGTTTACTTTCGAAATAAGAAAAAACGTTCATACAAAAAACACTAAAGTACTGCCCACATTAGTAAATATTTGATAAACTCAACACTAACTATTAAATGAGTGAATTTGCGATACTAAAGCACGTTCCGATTTATCGGAAATCCTTGAACATCGTTTTAGCTCAAATCCTGTCTGAATCGAGTTTATTCAAACACCTAATGTGGGCTTTTTTATTAAACAAAACCTAACTATGGAATTAACAAGTATACTAATTGGAATCGTTGTCGGATTGGCTACAGGATTTGCAATTGCTAAATTTTTAGAAAAAAGCAATGTTTCAAATCTTATTAAAAATGCTAAAAAAGAAGCCAGTTCAATTTTAAGAGATGCAAAAGCGGAAGCTGAAACTGAAAAAAGAAACAAACTTTTACAAGCTAAAGAACGATTTTTAGAATTAAAATCAGAACACGAAAAAGAAATTTTGTCTAAAGACAAAAAAATGGCGGAAGCCGAAAAAAGAACAAGAGATAAAGAATCACAGGTTTCAAGCGAATTAGCCAAAGCTAAGAAAATCAACGACGACGCTGAAGCTAAAATTTTAGAATACCAGAACAAAATTGAAAATTTAGAGAAAAAATCACAAGAAGTTGACAAATTACACAAAAGTCAAATTGAACAACTTGAGGTTATTTCTGGTTTATCTGCTGACGATGCAAGAAATCAATTAGTGGAAAGCTTGAAAGCAGAGGCCAAAACAAATGCAATGGCACACATTCAAGAAACTATTGAAGAAGCCAAAATGCAAGCGCAGCAAGAAGCCAAAAAAATCATTATCAGCACGATTCAGAGAGTAGGAACAGAAGAAGCTGTTGAAAACTGTGTGTCTGTTTTCAATATTGAATCGGATGATGTTAAAGGTAGAATTATTGGTAGAGAAGGTAGAAATATTAGAGCTATTGAAGCCGCAACAGGCGTTGAAATTATTGTTGACGATACACCAGAAGCTATTATTTTATCTTGTTTTGATCCTGTAAGAAGAGAAATTGCCCGTTTAGCACTTCATAAATTAGTAACTGATGGTCGTATTCACCCAGCTCGTATTGAAGAAGTTGTTGAAAAAACGAAAAAACAAATTGAAGAAGAAATTATTGAAGTAGGAAAACGTACCGTTATCGATTTAGGAATTCACGGATTACACCCAGAATTGATTAAAATTGTAGGTAGAATGAAATACCGTTCCTCTTACGGACAAAACTTATTACAACACTCAAGAGAAGTTTCTAAATTATGTGGCTTGATGGCTGCAGAATTAGGACTAAACGTGAAATTAGCGAAAAGAGCTGGTTTACTTCACGATATTGGAAAAGTACCCGATACGGAAAGCGAATTACCTCACGCTATTTTAGGTATGCAATGGGCAGAGAAATATGGTGAAAAAGAAGAAGTATGTAATGCCATTGGAGCACACCACGATGAAATTGAAATGAAATATTTAATTTCTCCAATTATTCAAGTGTGTGATGCGATTTCTGGTGCAAGACCAGGCGCGCGTCGTCAAGTATTGGATTCTTATATTCAGCGTTTAAAAGACTTAGAAGAAGTAGCTTATAGCTTCCCAGGTGTTAAAAATGCTTACGCTATTCAGGCAGGAAGAGAATTACGTGTTTTAGTAGAAAGTGAGAAAGTTTCTGACGATTTAGCCGCTACGTTATCCTTTGAAATTTCACATAAAATTCAAACAGAAATGACCTATCCAGGTCAAGTTAAAGTTACTGTAATTAGAGAAACTAGAGCAGTAAATATTGCGAAGTAAAACCTATATTATATAATTTAAAAGCCCAATTTCAATGAAATTGGGCTTTTTATTTGCGATATTTTTTGTGATTTATATCTTATAAAAGAAATCCAAAAGACAACCTAAATAAAATCTAATTAAAATTATTTCTTTCCAGCTGGTTTTTTTGTCTTACCATTTATTACTTTAATAGTAACATACATAAACAAAATAAAAGAAAGTAGTCGTAATGACATAAATATACTTTCACTTTGCATAAATCCTAAAAACTTCAAATCAAAAGGAAAAGCTAAAACCGCAGATATTAAAGCAATAAATAACAATTTTGAATTGGTCATATTTTTAAAAAAATTCATCATACCTAAAAAATTAATTAAAGAAAGAATCCACAAACTCAGTTTTATTAAACACTTGTAAATCTTCAATTCCTTCACCAACTCCAATATATTTAACTGGAATTTGAAATTGATCTGAAATACCTATTACAACGCCTCCTTTTGCAGTACCATCTAATTTGGTTACCGCTAAACAAGAGACTTCCGTAGCAGCAGTAAATTGCTTGGCTTGTTCAAAAGCATTTTGCCCTGTAGAGCCATCAAGTACTAACAGTACGTCATTTGGTGTATTTGGAACTACTTTTTGCATTACATTTTTTACTTTGGTCAATTCGTTCATTAAACCTAATTTATTGTGCAAACGACCAGCTGTATCAATAATTACAACATCGGCATGTTGTGCCACAGCCGACTGCAAGGTATCAAATGCAACAGAAGCTGGATCGGAACCCATTTGCTGTCTTATCATAGGAACAGCTACCCTATCTGCCCATATTTGTAATTGATCAATTGCTGCAGCTCTAAAGGTATCGGCTGCGCCTAATACTACCTTGAAACCCGCTTTTTTAAATTGATAAGCTAATTTTCCAATGGTAGTGGTTTTTCCAACACCATTTACGCCTACCACCATAATTACGTATGGTTTTGTATCTTTTGGAATAGTGAACTCAGATTCGTTACCTGAATTGGTTTCAGATAACAACGAACCAATTTCTTCTCTTAATATGATATTTAACTCCTCTGTTCCTAAATACTTATCTGTAGAAACTCTTTTTTCAATACGTTGAATAATCTTTAAAGTGGTATTTACACCAACATCTGAAGTAATAAGTACTTCTTCTAAATTATCTAAAACCTCATCATCTACTTTAGACTTTCCAGCAACGGCTTTCGATAGTTTAGAAAAGAAAGATGTTTTAGTTTTCTCTAATCCTTTGTCTAGTTGTTGCTTTTCCTGTTCCGTAATTACAGGCTCGCTTTTGTTAGATGAAAATATTTTTTTAAAAAAACTCATTGAATTTCGTGTATAATGATTTGATTTTCATTATTATTGGAACAAAAATAAAATAAAAAAAGCTACTTTCAAATGAAAATAGCTTTTTTAATATCTTTAATTACAGATTATTTCTTTTTTAAGAACTCATCTACTTCTTCTGGAGTCATTACTGATTCCACAAATGTATAAGCACCGGTTTTAGGAGACTTCACCATTTTGATTGCTTTAGTCAATCTTTTAGAAGAGGTTTGTAAAGTTGCTACGGTTTTCTTTGCCATGACTTAGTATGTTTTATTTGAAACTTAAATTAAGTTTCTAATTATTTAATTTCTTTGTGAACAGTTACTCTTTTCAAGATAGGATTGAATTTTTTGATTTCCATTCTATCTGGTGTATTCTTTTTATTTTTAGTAGTGATATAACGAGAAGTTCCTGGTTGACCAGATTCTTTGTGTTCAGTACACTCTAAAATTACTTGGATTCTATTACCTTTCTTTGCCATTTTGCTATATTTTTAAATGATTAAACAGATTTTACAAATCCATTTGCTTTAGCTTTTTTCAAAACTGCGGCAATACCATTTTTGTTAATTGTTTTTAATACTGCTGTAGATATTTTTAGGCTTACCCATCTATCTTCTTCTGCAATGTAAAAACGTTTTTTCACTAAGTTAACTGAGAATTTTCTCTTAGTTTTATTCATCGCGTGAGAAACGTTGTTTCCAACCATTGCTCTTTTTCCTGTTAGTTCACAAACTCTTGACATTATTCTAAACTTTTATATCGTTATTCTAAATAAGGGTGCAAAGAAAAGAATTTTTACTTTACTATGCAACTATTTTTAATTAGTTTTTTGAAATTTCTTTATACAACCATTCTAATGCTTTGTTAACCGCCCTATCTATAACCTTTTCGCGTGGTTGACCAAAATTAAATTCTTCAACAAAAACTTCATTTGGAGTTGCTATTGCTATAAATACGGTCCCGATTTCGGCTTCACTATTTCCTTTGGTTGGACCGGCATTCCCTGTTGTGGCAATAGCATAATCTGTATTGAAAATTGATCTACAATTTAAAGCCATTTCTTTTGCCACTTCCTTACTAACCACAGAAAATTGACGAATAGTATCTGAATTAACTTTTAATACATCTATTTTAATTTGATTAGAATACGCCACTATTCCACCGTTAAAACAAGCGGAAGCGCCAGGAACTGATGAAACTAGTTGTGCTATTTTTCCTCCGGTACAACTTTCGGCAGTAGCCAAAGTAAGGTGCTTTTCAGATAATGTTCTTGTTAAAACCACTTCTATGGTTTCTTCCTCCTCGTAGCCAAGAATAATATCACCAATTAAAGGTTTTAATTTTTCTATTTCACTTAAAACAGAATTCATTAAAACCGCTTCATCTGTGCCTCGAGCGGTTAATCGTAATCTTACTTTTCCAGGACTCGGCAAATACGCTAATTTGATAAAACTTGGTAAATTAGTTTCCCAATCTTCAATTTGTTCCGCAATTAAACTCTCTCCACGACCATAAGTCATAAGTGTTTTATGAACAATGTAGGGACGCTCAAATTTTTCTACCAAATACGGAATTACTTCGTTATCAATTAAATACTTCATTTCATATGGCACACCAGGTAAAGAAACAAACACCGTGTTTTGATGTTCCATTAGCATGCCAGGAGCGGTACCCATTTTATTAAAAAGCACTTTTGATTTCGACGGGACTAATGCTTGATCCCTATTTAATTGCGTAATGGGTTTTTTATAAATCCCTTCAATTATACTTTTTACTTGATCTAAAACAGCGTCGTTTTGCACTAAAACATCATCAAAATAGTCGCAAAAAGTTTTTTTAGTAATATCGTCTTTTGTTGGACCTAACCCACCTGTAATTAAAACAACATCAAAATTATTTTGAACTTCCTGTAACGTTTGTAATATATGGCTTTTTTCATCTGAAATAGATACCATTTCATAAGTAGCAATTCCGATTTTATCTAATGCCTTGGCCATGTATGAAGAATTTGTATCTATAATTTGGCCTATCAATATTTCATCTCCAATGGTAACAATTGCTGCTTTCATTTTTTAAATATTTTTGTAAAAATAAGAAAACCACGCTAAAGGCGTGGCTAAACATGTATTAAATGTATCTTTTATAATTTAAAATCTTTTTTAATTTCATCTGCAGCAGCTGTTATTCTAATTTTAAGTGCTCTAAAAACCTCTATAATTTCTTTCCGCTTACCTTCCTCTTTTGTCCATTCAATAATTAACAAAACATCTTCATAAGCCATATCCATTCCTAATAAATCTAATGTTGGTTTAATTTTATGAGCCGAAGCGTAGGTTTGCGAATAATCTTTAAGTTCTATTGCGTTTTTCATGGCCTGAATTTCGAAAGGCACTTCTTCTAAAAACAAAGAAGCAATTTGAAGCGCAAATTCGTTATCATTTTCAGAAATTTCATATACTTTTGATAAATTATACTGTAAAGCCATTATTTTACTTGTATTTTAAACATTTGCTTCCCTTCTAAAAATCCTTCTAATACATCATTTTCTTTCACAGCTGCTACTCCTTTTGGAGTTCCTGTAAAAATAATATCTCCTTTTTTTAAAGTGAAAAACTGTGAAACATAAGAAACAATTTCATCCATATTCCACAACATCATTGAAGTAGATCCTTGCTGAACGATTTCATTATTTTTTCTTAAATCAAAGGTAATGCTTTCTAAAGAAGGAAAAATTATTTTCGGTAAAAAGTCACCAATAATCGCTGAATGGTCAAATGCCTTTGCTTTTTCCCAAGGCAATCCTTTTTCTTTTAAAGTAGTTTGCACATCTCGAGCGGTAAAATCGATTCCTAAACCAATTTCATCGTAATATTTATGAGCAAATTTTGGACTGATGTATTTTCCTACTTTACAAATTTTCACCAAAACTTCCACTTCATGATGTACATCATTACTGAACTCAGGAATTACAAAAGGTGTTTTTTTAGGTAAAATAGCCGTGTCTGGCTTCATAAAGATAACCGGCTCAGCTGGTCGTTCGTTTTGTAATTCTGAAATATGGTCGGCGTAATTTCTGCCAATGCAAATAATTTTCATCTTTATTTGGGTGTTGGGTATTGGGCATTAGGTGTTAGGTATTAGATGTTGGGTACTTGGTATTGGGCCTATCCCCATTACCTAACACCAAAAACCCTTTACCTCAAAATACCTATTTTGTATTTAATCGTCTTAATTTCAAACCTGTTAATACTTTTTTAGTATATAGTGGAAAATCTGCGTTTTGAATCCAACCATAGTAGCCAGGATCCTTATCAAACACTTCATCCACTAAAACATTTTTATATTTACCAAAACTAAACATTTCTTGACCTTTATCATTCAAAACAATCATACCTGCAAAATCTACAGATTTTTTACGAGTAGTAAATTCTGATAATGCTTTCATATCATTTTGCAAATCAGGATATCTTTCTAATTGTCCCAATAAAATTTCATAAGTAGCCCTAGTGTCTGCTTCAGCTGAATGGGCGTTCTCTAATGTCTTTCCACAATAAAATTTTAATGCTGCAGACAAGGTGCGTTCTTCTTTTTTATGAAAAATAGTTTGTACATCGACAGAAACACGATTTTTCATATCAAAATCTACCCCTGCACGAAGCATTTCTTCTGCTAATAAAGGAATATCAAATCTATCGGAATTATATCCTGCCAAATCTGAATCTTTTATCATGGTATAAATTTGGGAAGACAATTCGGAAAAAGTAGGCTCGTTGGCTACTTTTTCGTTTGTAATACCATGAACTGCTGTAGTTTGAGGTGGAATTGGAATGGTTGGATTTACCAACCAAGTTTTGCTTTCTTTATTTCCGTTTGGAAACACCTTAAATATTGATATTTCAACGATTCTGTCTTTTCCAACATCTATTCCGGTAGTTTCTAAATCAAAGAAACAAATTGGTCTTGTAAGTTTAAGCTCCATTTTTATATTTTAAAGTACAAAGTTAAAAAAACCCAATAGTTAATGAACTATTGGGTGAATTATTATTTATTTATTTTTTCTTAAAAATCTCTATTTACATCAAACGCTTCCAGATACTCGGCTACGCGTTTTACGAAACTTCCACCTAGAGCACCATCAACAACTCTGTGATCATAAGAATGAGATAAGAACATTTTCTGACGAATTCCAATAAAATCCCCTTCTGGAGTTTCAATTACTGCTGGTACTTTTCTAATAGCCCCCAAAGCCAAAATACCTACTTGTGGTTGATTGATAATTGGTGTGCCAAAAACGGATCCAAAAGTTCCCACATTTGTTACGGTATAAGTTCCTCCTTGCGTATCGTCTGGTTTTAGTTTTCCTGCTTTCGCTCTACTTCCTAAATCGTTAACTGCTTTTGCCATACCTACTAAATTTAATTGGTCTGCATTTTTAATTACAGGTACAATTAAGTTGCCATTTGGTAAAGCTGCTGCCATTCCTAAATTGATATTTTTGCGTTTAATAATAAAATCGCCATCAACTGAAATATTCATTCCTGGAAAATCTTTTAAGGCTCTTGCTACCGCTTCCATCATAATTGGCGTAAACGTTAGTTTTTCTCCCTCGCGTTTTTCAAAAGCTGTTTTTACTTTATCTCTCCATTTTACAATATTAGTAACATCCACTTCAATAAACGACTGCACGTGTGCTGATGTTTGAACTGAAGCTACCATATAACCCGAAATTAACTTTCGCATTCTGTCCATTTCCACTATCTCGTCTCCACCATTTACTGAAACTGGCGCCGAATTTTGGGTTTTAGGTTGTTGGATTGAAGCTGTAGGCGCCACAACATTTGGACTTGAAACTTGCGACTTGCGGCTTGCTATGTATTTTAATATATCTTCTTTATTTACACGACCATCTTTGCCTGAACCTGATATTGATTCTAATTCGGTTAACGAAATACCTTCCGCTTTTGCCATATTTTTAACTAATGGCGAAAAGAATTTATCTGAACCTGAAAAATCTGCAGAAGAAGTTGTTTCAATAGCAACTTCAACCATTTTAGCGACTTCAGCTACTGCTACTGGAGCTTCCGATTTTACTTCCGGAGTTGTAGCAATTGCTCCACCATCTGTTTCAATAATAGCAATGGTTTGTCCTACTTGAACTACATCATCAATTTGAAACAAAATTTCAACTAAAGTACCAGAAACTTCAGAGGGCACTTCACTATCAACTTTATCTGTAGCAATTTCTAACACTGCTTCATCCATATCAATAGGTTCACCTACTTTTTTTAACCAATTTGTAATGGTTGCTTCTGCTACACTCTCTCCCATTTTTGGAAGTTTCAATTCAAATCTTGCCATATTATTATTGTAATGTTGAGTTCTTTAATTATTACTGCAAAATTAATAAATATTTTCATGTTTTATCACGAAAAAATCAAAAAATCAAAAAAGTAATACTTCACCTCTATCAGTTGAATTATTACTACCAATTACGTAATTTGATTGCGAAATATAGTTCTTAAAAGTAATATTCTTCGATTTATGCTTTTCCATAAAATAAATAATTTCAGCAAAAGAAAACGAATTGGTATCAAATATCAACTCGAAGTTAATATTTTTAGTGTTTTTAAATTGCTCAAAATCAGTGAAATATTCTATTGGTTTATTTAAGTCTAATTGAATATTTTCTTTTGAAAATACAATATATTTATCAATCTTACTTACTAATTTTTGTGGTTGCTTTTGTTTGAATATCGCATATAACAAACTTCCTATTTGAAGAAACTTATCAAAAAACCACGGTTTTTTAAAATGCTTTTTATAAAAAAACTGCATCGCTTCTCGGAAACGATTCAAATAGTGAGCGTCTCTAATTGTACTTTCTCCTTTATAATGTATTACTGATGTTTCATGAAAATAAAAATTCTCCATACCTAATTTCTGAATCATATAACTCAAATCAATATCATCCGAATACATGAAGCAGTTCTCATCAAATCCACCAACTTTCAAATACAAATCACGTTTCATCATCATAAAAGCCCCAACTAAAACATCCACTTTACCAGATTGATTTTCTGACAAATGTTGCGCATAATATTTTCCGAAAATTTTAGAGATTTTATACAAACCAAAAATTTTAGTAATTGCTACATAAGGCGTTGGAAGTCCGCGTTTACTTTCAGGAAGAAAATTTCCGGTGCCGTCAATTAACTTACAGCCAATTATTCCGAGTTTGGAATTTGGAATTTGGAATATAAAATTTAATATTTTCTCAAAAGTATCTTCAGCAACAACCGTATCTGGATTTAAAATACAAATATATTCGCCTTTAGCCTGATGTACAGCAATATTATTCCCTTTTGGAAATCCTAAATTTTCTTTATTTTCAATAAGTCTAATTTGTGGAAACAATTGTTTCATCATTTCACAACTAGCATCCGAAGAATTATTATCTACGACAATTATTTCTGCATCAATATTTGCAAGCGCTTTCTGAACACTAAGAACACATTGCTCTAAAAAATAGCGTACATTATAATTAAGTATGATTACGGATAGTTGCATTTTGCTTTATTTCAATTAGTCGAATTCCAATTAATTGATAGGTCAAAGTTGCAATTTTTATTTATGAAATGCAAAAATCTAAATTTTAAATCTCAAATAATAAGCCTACTTTTGCAAAACAATTGGCGTTTTGCCACATTGTCTAATTGACAAATAAACAAATGAATTACCTTTCAGTAGAAAATATATCAAAATCATACGGAGAACGTGTCCTTTTTAAAGACATTTCTTTCGGAATAAATAAAGATCAAAAAATTGCTTTTATCGCTAAAAACGGTTCGGGAAAAACAACCATTATGAACATTATTAATGGTTTTGATGAACCGGATACGGGACAAGTAGTAATAAGAAAAGGAATAAAAATGGCTTTTTTGAGTCAGAATTTTAATCTACAAGACGAATTAACCATTGAAGAAAGCATTTTTGCCTCAGATAATGAGGTTTTACAGGTAATTAGAAACTACGAAAAGGCATTAGAACATCCAGAAGACGAAGAAAAGTATCAGAAAGCGTTTGACGATATGGATCGATATAATGCTTGGGATTTTGAAACACAATACAAACAAATTTTGTCTAAATTAAAACTTGACGATTTAAAACTAAAAGTTAAAAAATTATCTGGAGGGCAAAAAAAACGATTGTCATTAGCCATTATTTTAATTAATAGACCTGATTTATTAATTTTAGACGAACCAACCAATCACTTGGATTTAGAGATGATTGAATGGCTAGAAGATTATTTTGCCAAAGAAAACATTACTTTATTTATGGTAACACACGACCGTTTCTTTTTAGAACGTGTTTGTAACGAAATTATTGAATTAGATAACGGAAAACTCTATCAATACAAAGGAAATTACTCCTATTATTTAGAAAAAAAAGAAGAGCGTCAAATTTCTGAAAACTCTAGTATTGATAAAGCACAGAACCTTTTTATTAAGGAATTGGCTTGGATGCGAAGACAACCAAAAGCAAGAACTACCAAATCCAAATCGCGTCAAGATGATTTTTATGTGATTAAAGAAAAAGCAGAAAGCCGTCGTAAAGAAAATGTGGTAGAGCTTGAAATTAATATGGAACGAATGGGAAGCAAGATTATCGAAATGGTAAAATTGAACAAAAGTTTCCCAGACAGAACCATTTTAAAAGACTTTACTTACGCGTTTCAACGAGGTGAACGTATTGGAATTATTGGGAAAAACGGGACTGGAAAATCGACTTTCTTGAATATTTTAACCAAAACTATGGAACCCGATGCTGGGAAAGTAATTATTGGTGATACAATTAAAATTGGATATTACACACAGAGTGGTATCAACCCAAAACCTGGACAAAAAGTCATTGATATTATTAAAGAATACGGAGAATATATTCCGCTAACGAAAGGCAAAATCATTTCGGCTTCACAACTATTAGAACGTTTCTTGTTTGATGCAAAAAAACAATACGATTTCGTAGAAAAATTAAGTGGTGGCGAACTAAAACGATTGTATTTATGTACGGTTTTAATTCAGAATCCGAATTTCTTAATTTTAGATGAACCCACAAATGATTTAGATATTGTTACGCTAAATGTATTAGAAAGTTTCTTATTAGATTTCCCTGGATGCTTGTTAGTGGTAAGTCACGATAGGTATTTTATGGATAAAATTGTGGATCATTTATTTGTATTTAGAGGTCAAGGTGAAATTGAAGATTTCCCTGGAAATTATTCCGATTTTAGAAGTTATGAAGATTCTGTGGAGCCAAAAGTTTTAAATAGCGTAAGCACTGATAAAGGAAGTTGGAAACAAAATCAACCCGCCAAAGCAGGATTAAACTTCAACGAGCAAAAGGAGTTCAACAAAATTGAAAAAGACATTAAAGATTTAGAATATCAAAAAAAGCAAATTGAACAAGAATTTTCGGACGGTAAAGTAGCTGATGACAAAATTGAAGCTAAAGCCATCGAATTACAAAAAATCATTCAATCATTAGAAGAAAAAGAAACACGTTGGTTTGAATTATCAAGTAAAATAGAATAATAATTACACCGAGTTCGCAACGCTTTATTTTCTTTGTGAAACTCTGTGAAAACTCTGTGAAACTCTGTGTTACAAAAAATAATATCTTACATAAAATTCCTTTGGAACTCCAAAAACGAACATGGTGTGCACTCGCCGTTTGTGTTTGATTTGGTTACGAAATGTTTTTACGATAAAACGAAATATCCAGCATACACAACTCAAAAAAACACCTCAAAAAGAAGTCGATTATTAGTAAGAATCGTGCGGTATTTTGAACCTAAAACTATTTTAGAAATTGGAAATGAAATTGAATTAAATACCTTCATTTGCTCTTCTAAAATAATCTCATTTCAAGCTTTTCAAACAAATATTAATGCTAGCCATGCAAGTACTATCGACTTCATCTACTTCAACAAAAATGAGTCTCAAAAAACAACTTTAGACTATTTTGAAAGGTTATTACCTACGGTGATGAACGATTCAGTTTGGATAATTAATGACATTCATAAATCAAAAGAAAATGAAAATACTTGGGACTTCATCAAAAAACATCCTAAAGTAAAAGTTACGATTGATGCATTTCATTTCGGAATGGTGTTTTTTAGAGCTGAGCAAGAGAAAGAACATTTCGTAATTCGAGTTTAATTGAAAAGAACACAGATTTGACAAATTAAACGGATTCTCTTAAATTTGATTTTTGTTATTGTTATTGTTATTGATATTGTTATTGATTTTTGTGATTGATATTGTTATTGTTATTGATTTTTGTTATTGTTATTGTTATTGCCATTGATTTTTGAATATACCTGTAACAATTTCTTCTTTTCAACTACTTATAACTTGTAGTAATTATTGTAAACTAAAAACTGCGACTGAAAACTATGAAAACTCCAATAATAGACATTAAAGGTATTACACGTGATTTCCAATTAGGAAGCGAAACGGTAAACGTATTAAAAGGAATCGATTTAGTAATAAACAAAGGGGAATATGTGGCGCTTATGGGGCCGTCAGGTTCTGGGAAATCGACTTTAATGAATATTTTAGGTTGTTTAGACACACCAACTTCTGGAAGTTATATTTTAAACGGAAAACAAGTTAGTGAAATGCACGATGACGAATTAGCAGAAATTAGAAATAAAGAAATTGGTTTCGTATTTCAAACGTTCAACTTGATGCCTCGTACAACAGCTTTAGATAATGTGGCCTTACCAATGGTATATGCTGGTTTTTCTAAAGAAGATAGAAATAAACGTGCTACAGAAGTTCTATCACAAGTAGGCTTGGCAGACCGAATGGATCATAAACCAAATCAGCTTTCAGGTGGGCAACGTCAGCGTGTGGCTGTTGGTAGAGCTTTGGTTAACAAACCTTCCATCATTTTAGCCGATGAACCCACTGGAAATTTAGATAGTAAAACTTCCGTAGAAATTATGAAATTATTTGGCGAAATCCACGCAAATGGAAATACGGTAATTTTAGTAACGCACGAGGAAGATATTGCCGCTCACGCACACAGAATTATTCGCTTACGTGACGGAATTATTGAAAATGACATTCAGAATAAAGAAATTGTTGCTTATTAAATAAAGCTACATTCGATATTACCAGCAAAAACCAATTCAGCTGGACCTGTTAAGAATACATTTTTATACACTTCATTTTCTACAACAAAACTAATGATTAGCTTTCCGCCTAATACATTAATATGGATACGATTCGCTTCTGTTTTATGAGTAGCATGCATAGCAATTGCCACGGCAGTAGCACCCGTTCCGCAGGATAACGTTTCGTTTTCCACACCTCGTTCATATGTACGAACTGAAAAAGTGTCAGTAGTTTCTTGTTCTACAAAGTTGATATTACAACCCAAAGCGCCATACAAATCAGAATATCTTAATTTCGAGCCATTATTTTTGACATCAAAATCTTTTAAATCTGAAACTAATTGCACGTGATGTGGCGAACCTGTATACACAAAATCATGCGTATTAAAATGTTTTACTTCTGTTACATCTATCATTTGAAGTGCAATTAAATAGTCTTCAAATTTTGCAAAATGATAGCCATCTGATGCTTCAAAATGAGCTTCTTTTTCAATAATACCTAATTGTTTTGCAAAGGCCACTAAACATCGTCCTCCATTACCACACATAGTACTGGTGCTTCCATCGGAATTGTAGTACACCATAGTAAAATCGTATTTTTCATGATTTTCTAACAAAATTAAACCGTCACCACCTATGCCAAAACGTCGGTCGCATAAAAATTCAATTAGTTTGGTATTATTTTTGGGAAAAGCGTTTGTACGATTATCAATCATAACAAAATCGTTTCCAGTACCTTGGTATTTGTAAAATTGTATTTGCATAGTACAAATATATTTATTTTTTTGCAGAAAATTGCTTTAAGGCGTGCCGCGACATCCTTTTTATTTTGATCCTTGAGACACTCCTAAGTAAAAAAATAAAAAGATTAGCGGAAAGCCCGACCTGTAAGGAAATGCCCAAATGCTAAAAAGATGTTAAACATTGTTAATCGTGCGTTAAACGAAATTATTATTTAAAAAACCTATTTATATTTACAGAGTAAAAAAAATTAAAAATGAACAAAATGAAAAATTTAGGAAGTCTATTTATTGTATCATTAATGAGTGGTGCCATTACTTTGGGTGCCTATAGATTCATTGAAAATAGAAAAAATGAAAGCGATTCAATTATTACCACTTCACCAAACTACAACAAAGCGGTAAGTTACAATGGTGCCGAAAATATTGATTTTACAACTGGTGCCGAAAAAGCCATTCATAGTGTAGTTCACGTTAAAAATGTTTCGGTGCGAACGTTCACGGATCCATGGGCCTCCTTTTTTTATGGAGGGGGTACACAACAACAAGAACAAATAGGTACTGGATCTGGAGTAATTGTTTCAGAAGATGGTTATATTGTAACCAATAATCACGTAATACAAGATGCTAACGAGCTTGAAGTAACTTTAAATAACAACAAAGCATACAAAGCAAAATTAATAGGTACTGATAGCAAAATGGACATTGCTTTACTAAAAATAGACGCTGATGAAAAGTTACCATTTATTGTTTTTGGTAATTCTGATAATATTAAAGTAGGGGAATGGGTTTTAGCGGTAGGTAATCCGTATCAATTGAATTCTACAGTTACTGCGGGTATTATTTCAGCAAAAGCCAGAAATTTAGATAAGGCAAGTATTCAATCGTTTATTCAAACCGATGCAGCAGTAAACCCCGGAAATAGCGGTGGTGCTTTAGTAAATACCAATGGCGAATTGATTGGAATTAATACGATGATTTCTTCGCCAACAGGAAGTTATGCTGGATATTCATTTGCCGTTCCGTCTAATATTACTAAAAAGATTATTGAAGATTTAATGAAATTTGGTAATGTACAACGCGGTATTTTAGGAGTTGAAGGTGGCGAATTAAACGCAGAAGCTGCCAAAAAATATGGAATCAAACAAACGGAAGGATTTTACGTAAACAAAGTCAATAAAAATTCTGGAGCGGAAAAAGTTGGTATAGTAAAAGGAGATGTGATTTTAAAATTAGATGACACTAAAATTGCTTCATCCGCAGAGATGGCAACGGTTATCAACACAAAAAGACCCAATGATATTGTTAAAGTTACCTTATTAAGAGATGGTAAAAACTTAGCTTTAAATGTTCCACTAACCAAAAAAGAATTAATTGCCTACGAATTTAATGGAATAGAATTTGAAGAGTTAGATGCCAACGATAAAAAACGATTTAACTTAAAAAGCGGCATAAAAATCAAACAAGTAACCAATGCAGATTACAAGGAATATGCTGAAGATTTAAAAGGTTCGATTGTAACACAAGTGGATAATATGCGAGCAGTAGATATGGAAAGTGTATCTGCATATTTAGCCAAAAAAGAAACAACTGAAAAAACTCGTTATCAAATTATAGCAAAAAACGGACAGATGTATCGCATCTTTTTATAATAATCTAAATGCATTTTAAGATTCGCAAAGTAGTATTTATTTTGCGAATTTTTTTGTTTTTCATCTAAAAAATAACACGAAAAAAAATCGTAAAAAACTTTACGAAAACGATTGAAATCTATACTTTTGCATGAAATTAGTAACGCAATCTATATTTTCATGAACAACAACACCATTTACGAAAAAGAATTAGCTTTTCAGGCAGACAGAAGAAAAGCATGTGTAGAATTTGTAAAAATTATAAGCGATTTATGGTTTGACAAATCTATTGAACTGGTCTTATTTAGAAATCAATTAATTGACAGAAATGTTTCTGACATTATCAACTTACACGAATATGCAGTTGCATTTGTAGAAAAACCAATCAATATTTTTGATAGTGTAGAAATTGCAAGAGCTATTGAAAATTTAGATTTACCGCCATCTCGAATAGATATTGGAAAATTAACCTATGAATATCATTTAGAAGATGATAAATATAATGACGCAAAAGCGTTTGTAATTGACAAATTAAAATATGCAAAAGACACATCTGAAATTGTACCTAAAGATGTAGTACTTTATGGTTTTGGTCGAATTGGTCGTTTGTTAGCTCGCGAAATGATGAGCAAAATTGGGAAGGGACAACAATTACGTTTACGTGCCATTGTAACACGTGATAAAAATGATGCGATTTTATTAGAAAAAAGAGCCTCATTATTACGATACGACTCAGTACATGGAGATTTTGAAGGCTCGGTTGTTGCTGATCCCGATAACAATGCCTTGATTATTAACGGAACTACCGTTCATATCATTACAGCTAATTCTCCAGAAGAAGTTGATTATACGGCATACGGGATTAATGATGCTTTAGTAATCGATAATACAGGGGCTTTTACCACCGAAGAAGCGTTAGCAAGACACCTATCCTCTAAAGGAGCGGATAAAGTATTATTAACCGCTCCTGGAAAAGGCGTTCCTAATATCGTATATGGTGTAAACCATGAGGATTATGACCCAGATAAAGTACATATTTTCTCTGCGGCCTCTTGTACCACAAACGCAATTACACCAATTTTAGCCGTTGTTGAAGAAACTTTAGGAGTAGTTAAAGGGCATTTAGAAACCATTCATGCCTATACAAACGACCAAAATTTGGTAGATAATATGCATAAAAAATACCGTCGCGGTAGAGCTGCGGGTTTAAATATGGTTATTACGGAAACCGGAGCTGGAAGTGCCGTAGCCAAAGCATTACCAAGTTTAGCAGGAAAACTAACTTCGAATGCAATACGTGTTCCCGTTCCAAATGGTTCATTAGTAGTATTAAATTTAGAAGTTAGCAGAACAACTTCAGTTCAAGAATTAAACAATATTATGAAAACCTATGCTTTAGAAGGGAATTTAGTAGAGCAAATAAAATATTCTTTAAACAATGAATTGGTTTCTTCAGATATTGTTGGAACCGCTCAGCCCTCTATTTACGATAGTAATGCTACCATAGTTTCTGGAGATGGTAAAAATATAGTGCTATATATTTGGTACGATAACGAATATGGATATAGTCATCAAGTAATACGATTGGCAAAATATATTGCCAAAGTAAGACGCTATATGTATTATTAATATTTAGTAAAAAAATATTGAATCCGTCCCAATTAATTATTGAGACGGATTTATTTTATCTATTTAATTTGTTTTGTGTGAAATAATAAATAGGAATTCCAAGCAATACGATAAATAAGCCTAAGCCCGTATTTTTAGTATCATAAATTAATAATATAATACTAATAATTGAAATCAATAGTATATACAAAATTGGCACAAACGGGTAACCAAATGCTTTATAAGGCCTATGTGCATCGGGTTCGCGTTTACGAAGTATGAAGATGCCATAAATTGTTAAAATATAGAATAACAAATTGGCAAAAGTAGCATACGTTAGTAAATCGCCATACTTACCAGACAAACATAAGATTGATGCCCAAATACATTGCATCCAAAGTGCTTTTTCTGGAACTTGATTTTTATTTAATTCTCCTGCGCTTTTAAAGAACAAACCATCTTTACTCATCGCATAAAACAAGCGTCCGCCTGCTAATATAAGACCCGAATTACAACCAAAAGTAGAAATCATAATTAAACCTGCCATTATATTAACACCTACAGCTCCAAATATTACAGAAGCAGCGCTTGCTCCTAGCCTATCTTCATTAGCATATTTAATACCTTGACCTAAAAAGTCATTAGCATTAGCTAATGGATTTCCATCTAATGGTAATAATGAAAAATAAGCCAAATTGGCTAATAAATAAATTATTGTAACTATTAGAGTTCCTAAAAACAAACTTTTGGGGATGTTTTTCTGTGGCTCTTTAATTTCTCCAGCTATAAAAGTAATATTGTTCCAAGCATCAGAAGAAAACAACGAATTAATCATAGTAAAACCCAACATACCGATTATTGCAAAGCCAGTTAATACTTCTGTTGTGATTTTACCATCAACAACTGTTGTTTTTGAAGCGGCCCACATATCTGTAAAATTAGAAGCTAAAGTATCGGATTGTAAGCCAACATACAAACCAAAAACAATCAATGCAAAAAGAGCAAACAATTTAGCCGCAGTAAAAATAAATTGCAGATTTTTCCCCGTTTTTACACCTTGATTATTAATTATTGTTAGTATAACAATACTCAAAATAGCTAATAGTTGTTGATATTGAATTTTGTAAGTCCCAATCTCTAATACATTTTCACTTAAAGTGGGAAAAAAAATAGCCGTGTATTTAGCAAAAGCAACTGCTACAGCTGCAATTACTCCCGTTTGAACCACTGTAAAAACCGTCCAACCGTATAAAAACGACATCATTTTGCCATACGCACGCTGAATATATACATATTGCCCTCCCGCTTT
Source organism: Flavobacteriia bacterium (assembly GCA_004293045.1). Taxonomy (GTDB): domain Bacteria; phylum Bacteroidota; class Bacteroidia; order Flavobacteriales; family Flavobacteriaceae; genus Flavobacterium. The sequence continues at coordinate 33,415 of RDXY01000014.1, forward strand.
AGGCATCATACCGGCTAATTCACCATAACTTAATGCTGCTGCAAGCGTTAAAAACCCAGTTAAAATCCAAGCTAATAAAATCCAACCCGCACCACCAATATCTCGAGCCATTATTGAGGTAACAATAAATATTCCAGAACCTATCATCGAACCTGCCACTAAACTAGTTGCATTTAACAATCCTAATTCTTTTTTAAATTCAGTTTTATTTTCCATATAGAGTATAGTTTTGATAAAGATAAAAAAAGAAAGTAAGGAAAATAAAAAAAGGTGTAAAAGTATACATTCTACACCTTTTTGTAATTTACCCTAAGTTTTATCTTTTATAATTTTGCTTTTTTACCCAATCTGCATATTTAGCAGCCACTTTTAAATGCGCATTATAATCTGTAGCAAATTCGTGGTATCCAAATTTTTCAACACTGGCACAGAAATATAAGTAATTGTGTTTTTCAGGATTTAACACCGCATCTATTGCCGAAACATCTGGCATAAAAATAGGTCCTGGTGGCAAACCTGTGTTTTTATATGTATTGTAAGGAGAATTTACTAATAAATCGTTGTGCATTACACGTTTTACTATTAAGTTCCAATCATTTGATTTTTGTTTTAATGCAAAAATTACGGTTGGATCGGCTTGTAATGGCATATTTCTATTAAGTCGATTTAAATATACACCCGCAACTTTTGGTCTTTCATCTGCTTTTGCCGTTTCTTTATGAACTATTGAAGCTAAAGTATATACTTGAGCTGGCGTTAAATTTAAGGCTTTCGCTTTCGCTAATCTGCCATCATTCCAAAATCTTTTATATTCTTTTGTAAGTTTTTCTGCAAATTCTTCCGGAGAAATATTCCAATAAAATTCGTAGCTATTTGGAATAAAAAATGACATTACATTAGCTTTATTTAAACCATTTTCTTGTAGAAAAGTATCATTTGTGAAAATTTCTTTCAATTTTGTAGTATCTGGTTCAATTTGCGAAGCAATTCGTACAAATAAATCTTGTACTTTTTCTTGATTATTGAAGGCTAACTTTACTGGTGTATTCAATCGCAACGCACGAACAATACTAAAACTGCTCATCCCTTTTTTTAATAAAAACTTACCCGCTTTTACATTTGAATCATAGTCTCTTTTTGAGGCTACCCAATCAATTTTGGATTGATTTTCAATATAAGGCGCTAAAATTTTCTTTACATCTTCGTATTTTGAATCCGTTGGAACATATACAAATACTTCCTCTTCTTCAAATTTTGTATTTCCAGTAAATGCTTTATTAATTACGTATCCACCACTAATAATTAGTATTGCAGCTCCAATACTAATGATTCTTAAGAATAATTTTTTTGCTTCCAAAATTTTTATTTTTCGTTTATGAATTGAAAAAGTACCTCATCTATGAAAGTACCATTTATTTTAGTCCAATCTTTTTTGATGCCTATTTTCTGAAACCCAAAATTACTAAAAAGCAGTAAACTAGCTTCATTATTTACCGTAATATTTGCAAATAATTGATGCAAATTTAAATGCGTGAAAGCATAATTAGTAATCAATTGCAAGGTTTCTTTTCCAATGCCTTGATTTCTAAAGTTTTCTGAAATAATAATTCCAATTCCAGCACGACTATTTTTCGCATCAAAATCAAATAAATCGATGCATCCAAGTTTTTCATTATTTTCTGAAAAAACAATTACCAATCGTAACTGTTTGGCTTCATAAATATCCAAATGTGCGTTTTCTAAATAGTGCTTCAATACCCATTTACTGTAGGGTGTTTGCGTATTGCTTACTTCCCAAATAGATTCGTTGTTTTCTATTTCGTATAGAAAATCTAAATCTTCGGGTTCGAGAGCTCGTAAATGAATATTTTGTCCTTTTAGTGTCATAAATAATTTTTACTTAAAAAAAATACTATTTAAACTTTCAATGCTTCTGCAATTTTTAATGCACATTTTTCTCCATCAATAGCGGCAGAAATAATTCCACCTGCATAACCAGCGCCTTCTCCGCAAGGATACAGTCCTTTGATTTGAACGTGTTCTAATGTAAAATTATCTCTTGGTATTCGAACGGGTGAAGAGGTTCTACTTTCTGGCGCATGCAAAATGGCATCATTAGTCAAATAACCCTTCATGGCTTTTCCGAAGGCAGAAAAACCTTCGCGCAGCGTTTGTGTTAAAAACGTCGGAAAAACTTCGCCTAATTCTACAGATGTGGTACCGGGAACATACGAAGTCTTCGGGATATCTTTAGAGGGTTTTGATTGTGTAAAATCTATCATTCTTTGGGCGGGAACTTTTTGTGTTTTACCCGCTAATTGCCAAGCTTTTTGTTCAATAGCTTTTTGAAATTCCATTCCTGCTAAAGGGCCAAATTTTTCAAACGGTTTAAAATCTTCCAAACGTAATTCGACTACAATTCCAGAATTGGCAGTGGCTTGATCTCGTTTACTTGGACTCCAACCATTTGTAACCACTTCGCCATCAGTGGTGGCACAAGGCGCAATTACGCCGCCTGGGCACATGCAAAATGAGTACATCCCACGACCGTTTACTTGTTTCACAATTGAATAAGGTGAAGGCGGTAAAAATTCGCCACGGTAATCGCATGAATATTGAATTTTATCAATTAACTCTTGCGGGTGTTCGGCTCGAACGCCTAATGCAAATGGTTTTGCTTCAATAAAAATATCTTTTTTATGAAGCAATTCAAAAATATCACGAGCCGAATGTCCTGTTGCTAAAATGATTTTTTTAGCATAAATCGTTTCACCTTTATGCGTTACAATTCCGTTTACTTCATGATTTTTAACTAAAATATCTGTAACTCTAGTTTCAAACAAAACTTGTCCGCCACAATCGGTAATTTTCTCTCGAATATCTTGAATAATTTGAGGTAATTTATTGGTTCCTATATGTGGATGTGCTTCTACTAAAATTTCTTCCGTTGCACCGAAAGCTACTAACAATTTTAATATTCTATCTACATCGCCACGTTTTTTTGATCGTGTATATAACTTTCCATCCGAATACGTTCCTGCTCCACCTTCCCCAAAACAATAGTTGGAATCGGCATTAACAATTCCGTCCACATTTATGGCTTTTAAATCTCTTCGTCTGCCTCGAACCTCTTTTCCGCGTTCTAGAACTATTGGTTTTAAGCCTAATTCTATTAATTGTAAAGCTGCAAATAAACCTGCAGGTCCTGCACCAACTACAATAACTTCTTGCTTATTTGTAACGTTTGGATAATTGGGCAGTTCTATTTTAGATTCAGTAAACACCTCATCTTTAAAATAAATATTTAGTTTTAAATTGAATTTTATAGCTTTTTGACGTGCATCAATAGAACGTTTGAGTATCACAATTTTTTGTAAATCGGATACGGAAGTTTGCACCAATTTAGAAACATGTTGATATAACATTTGTTCGTTATTCGCCATTTCTGGAGAAACTTGAATAAGTAGTTCGCGAGGCATTTATTTATTTTATTTTACAAATGTACTAAAAGATTTATTTTTTTTCTTCAAAAGCTCGTAATGCAAAAGAAGCTAACCAATGTTCCCCTTCATAATTTCCATCCACTACCGAGGGCAATGAAAAACTAAAGTGCTGATTTGCAATTGGAATTAAATGTGAAAAAAGTTTTGGGTAGGCCTTTGCTAAAGCATACATATTCCAAGCTCTACTAAAATTTAAGCCGTCTAAATGCACCAAATGACCATCTGTTCTGTCAGATACTTTAGCCGTTTCCCAATTCCAATTTTTAGAAAATAACTTTGGCGCGAATTTTTTTAGCCAAGTCAAAAACTCTTGTTTTGGTAAAACACGTTGCATCAATCCCATTTCTTCCATACAAGGTGAAAGAAAATCAGTTCCGCTTGGTTCCCATTCAAAAGGGCAATTTTCATCCGTTTTAAAGAGTCTAATCGCATGTGTTTTAATACAATTTTGTAATTCTAAATTATTAGAAAAAACAGCATAATCCCATGCGTTTGATAACCCAAAAGCTGTATTATTATGTGTGCCCACCCGAACGGGATATAGAAGTTTTGGCATAAATTCGATATACCTTCGAATAATTAAATTAGATAAGGGTTTTAAATTATTTGCCAATTCAGGAGCAGCATTCAATTTAGATTTTTCTAATTCTAACTGAAGCTTTAAAAGCCAATTCCATCCGTATGTTCTCTCATATGATTTTTCATGAGGTTTAGAAAAGTATTCAATTTCTTTTTGTATATTATCTTTAGAAAGATTTAATTTTAATTTTTCAATAATATTTTCTTTGTTTTTTAAATCAGGGAAATTATTTAATAAATACACTAAACTCCAATGCCCGTGTACAGATGAATGCCAATCAAAACAACCATAAAATGCAGGATGAAGTTCTTTTGGCGATAATAATTCAGTAGTATTAAGAAGCAATTGATTTAGCTTATTTGGATATTCTTGTTGTAAGCATTTAATGGGTAAAGTCGCTAAATGATTGGCTTGTTCCAAAGTAAGTTGTTGTGAAAAAGTCAAAGTTCCAACAAAAAGAAAAGAAAATATTAATTTCATAGTGAATTTCATTTTTTCAAAAGTACTAAAAACTTATCTTTGATTTTTATTTTATAATAATGAATAGACAAATAAAACTAATTTGGGATTTTCGTGGACAAGCTGCGGTTAAAACAGCGGAACATCATGAAATTCATCTAAAAGAATTTTTAGACAAAGAAAATTATGCCCTAAAAATTACGGGCTTTGAAATTTTAAACGAAAGGTATGCTACAGCTTATTTAGTTGTAGAAGAAGCCGATATGATTGTTTTTAGAGATGCCTTACGACCTCATCGTGGAGAAGTTTATATAGGATAAATTCTGAAAAATAGGTATAAAAAAATCCAAATTCCAATACTTATTTTTGAAATTTGGATTTAAAAATTTAAAAAAGTTTAATTCGCAACTTCACTTATAAATTTAATTCGCATAAGTCGTAATTCTTCAGTATCATATTCGCCGTCAAATTCTTTTAATGCATTTTCTATGTTGTCCGATTCAGATTCCATAAAATAGTCGTGAATTTCTTCTTGCTGCTCTTCATCTAAAATTTCATCAATCCAATACTTAATATTTAATTTGGTTCCAGAAAACACAATTTGTTCCATTTCTTTAAGCAAATCGTCAAATTTCAATCCTTTAGCGGAAGCTATATCATCTAGGGCTAATTTTCTATCGATATTTTGAATGATGTACAATTTATTTATGGAATTGGCTCCTGTTGATTTTACCACTAAATCATCTGGACGAATTATATCGTTTTCATCTACATATCTAGAAATCAATTCAATAAACGGGTTTCCGAATTTTTTTGCTTTACCTTCTCCTACCCCGTGAACATTACTTAATTCATCAATGGTAATCGGGTATTTTAGTGCCATATCTTCTAAAGAAGGATCTTGAAACACTACAAACGGAGGAACATTATGCTTTTTGGCTTCTTTTTTACGTAAATCTTTAAGCATAGACATTAATACTACATCGGCAGTTCCTGTTGCTTTTGCTGCTGCGATGATATTTTCGTCTTCTTCTTCACTAAATTCATGGTCTTCAGCCACCATAAATGAATAAGGTTTGGCAATAAAATCTTGTCCAGCTTGAGTTACTTTTAAAACGCCGTAACTTTCAATGTCTTTTGAAATGAATCCCGCCACTAAAACCTGACGAATTAATGCCATCCAGTATTTTTCGTCATGCTTAGCACCACTACCAAAAGTCTTTAATGTATCTATTTTTTGTGCTTTAATAATGGCATTAATTTTACCCACTAAAGCCATAATAACTTCTTTAGATTTAAATAACTGCTTCGTATCATTAATAACATTCAGCAAGGTAACTATCTGATTTTGAGCTTCTGTTTTAACTTTTGGATTTCTAACATTATCGTCCATATCCGCTCCTTCACCATTAACTTCGTCAAATTCTTCTCCGAAATAGTGAAGTAAATATTTTCTTCTAGACATAGAAGTTTCTGCATACGCTACCACTTCTTGTAATAAAGCATAACCAATTTCTTGTTCAGCAATTGGTTTTCCGGACATGAATTTTTCTAGTTTTTCAATATCTTTATACGAATAATAGGCCAAGCAAATTCCTTCGCCATCATCTCTACCAGCCCTACCCGTTTCTTGATAATAACTTTCTAATGATTTTGGAATGTCATGATGAATTACAAATCGTACATCGGGTTTGTCGATACCCATACCAAAAGCGATAGTGGCTACTACCACATCAACATCTTCCATAAGAAACATATCTTGATGTTTGGCGCGTGTTTTCGCATCTAAACCGGCATGATAAGGCACTGCAGAAATTCCGTTTACCTGTAGCACCTGAGCAATTTCTTCTACTTTTTTTCTACTTAAGCAATAGATAACTCCTGATTTTCCTTTGTGTTGCTTAATAAATCGTATAATATCACCTTGAACATTTTTTGTTTTCGGACGTATTTCGTAATATAAATTTGGTCGGTTAAAAGAAGCTTTAAACGTATTGGCATTTGGCATATCTAAATTTTTCAAGATATCCTCTTGTACTTTAGGAGTGGCCGTTGCCGTAAGTCCGATAATTGGCACATCACCTAATTGCTTAATAATACTTCTTAAATTTCTGTACTCTGGTCTAAAATCATGCCCCCATTCAGATATACAATGTGCTTCATCAATGGCTACGAAGGATATTTTTACAGTTTTTAAAAACTGAATGTAATCCTCTTTTGTTAATGATTCAGGGGCTACATATAGCATTTTAGTTTTTCCTGATAATATATCTGCTTTTACCTGATTGACTTCTGTTTTGTTTAACGAAGAATTTAATACATGAGCAACACCCACATCAGAACCCATACTTCTTATGGCATCCACTTGATTTTTCATTAAAGCAATAAGCGGAGAAACCACAATAGCCGTTCCGTCTAAAACCAATGCAGGTAATTGATAACATAATGATTTACCACCACCTGTTGGCATAATTACAAAAGTGTTGTTACCAGAAATAATACTTGTTACTACTTTTTCTTGTAATCCTTTAAATTGTGAAAATCCAAAGTATTTTTTTAACTCTTTGTATAAATCTATATTCTGTTCTTTCATGAAATAATGGGTTGAACTTATAAACACATAATTTTAGACAATTATTATTTGAATTTTGTCTAAATTTGCAATCATAAAGATACAACTATTCTTTAAAAACAAAAATATAATTCATTTAATTTTGAATACAACACAAACTATCTTAGAAAACGCAAAGCAATCTATACTATCACAAAGCGAAAGTATTGCGAAACTTACTCAATATCTTACTGAAGATTTTGCCAAAACGGTACAACTCATATTCGAATCAAAAGGAAGATTAGTCGTTACTGGTATTGGAAAAAGTGCCATTATTGCACAGAAAATTGTAGCTACATTAAATTCTACAGGAACACCATCTATATTTTTACATGCTGCTGAAGCCATTCATGGCGATTTAGGTATGATTCAAAATGGCGATCTTGTTTTATGCATTTCAAAAAGTGGCAATAGCCCAGAAATTAAAGTATTGGCGCCAATTATAAAAAATTTTGGTACTACGCTAATTGGAATGACAGCTAATCCAAGCTCATTTTTAGCTACTTCTTCGGATTTAGTTTTATTGGCACACGTAGATGACGAAAGTTGTCCACTTGGTTTAGCACCTACAAATAGCACCACTGCACAATTGGTTTTAGGCGATGCTATTGCCGTTTGTTTGATGAAATTAAGAAATTTTCAGGCAGAAGATTTTGCCAAATATCATCCAGGTGGCGCTTTGGGCAAGAAACTTTTGTTACGTGTAAAAGATATGTTAGATAGTACACACGCGCCACAGGTAGCTCCAAATGCTTCCATTAAAAAAGTAATTATGGAAATTTCTGAAAAACGTTTAGGGGTTACTGCTGTTGTTGAAAATGGGGTTGTAATCGGAATTATTACAGATGGTGATATTAGAAGAATGTTAACTAATAGAGATTCTTTTTCAGATTTAACTGCTTTAGATATTATGACAAAAAATCCAAAATCAATTGCTTCAACGGTTTTGGTTGCTGACGCTTTAGATGTATTGGAAGATAATAAAATTACACAATTGATGGTGATTGACAATGGAACCTACAAAGGCGTATTGCATTTACACGATATTTTAAAAGAAGGAATTGTATAATTAATTTATGGACTAAAGACATTAGATTATAGACTAAAGACAAAAAAATATAATATATTTTGAGAACTACATCAAAAATAACAATCAAAAATTAATGGCAAAAAGGAATAAAAAAAACATTAACGAAATGACTTTTTTAGATCATCTTGAGGAATTAAGATGGTTATTAGTAAGAAGTTCGGCGGCTATTTTAACAGGTGGTGCCATAGCTTGGGTTTTTAGTGATTTTATCTTTCAAACCATCATTTTCGGGCCTATGAAAGGTGATTTTATTACCTATCAGTTTTTTTGTGATTTGGCAAATAAATACAATTTAGACAAAAGTTTTTGCGACACTACATTAAATTTCAGTATTCAAAATACCGAAATTGAAGGACAAATTTCTTTATTAGTGTGGACGTGTATTACAGCAGGATTTATCATTAGTTTTCCATATATTTTATTACAATTTTGGAATTTCATTAGTCCAGCTTTGTATAAAAAAGAAAAAAGAAATGCAGTGAAATTTATAGTTATTTCCTCATTATTATTCTTTTTAGGTGTGTTATTTGGTTATTTTATTTTAACGCCATTATCATTAAATTTTTTATCAACATTTACCGTTTCCGATGTAATTAAAAACGATATTAATGTAAATTCCTATATAGGAACCGTAAAAACCACCACTTTAGCGACTGGTTTAATTTTCGAATTACCTATAATTATTTATTTCTTATCCTCATTAGGATTAGTAACACCTTCTTTTTTAAGAGAATATAGAAAATGGGCGTATGTAATTATCTTAATTATAGCTGCAATAGTAACACCACCAGATGTAATTAGCCAAGTTATAGTAACTATACCATTGATAATACTTTACGAAATTAGTATTTTCATTAGTGCTTTTATCTTTAAGAAAAACAACAAATCCCTAACCACAACATAATGAGTGATTTAATTTCCGAGTTTAACGACTATCGTGCTAAAATGAATGAAAAATTGTTAGCTGATGATAATAAAGTAATTAAAAGAATTTTCAATTTAGACACCAACGCATACAGCGAGGGTGCTTTAGATGTTAAGACTAAAGAATTATTAGGATTAGTAGCTTCTGCGGTTTTACGTTGTGATGATTGCATTAAATATCATTTAGAAACGGCCTATAAAAACGGAGTAAATCGTACCGAAATGATGGAAGCCATGAGTATTGCCACTTTAGTGGGTGGTACAATCGTAATTCCGCATTTGCGTAGAGCTTATGAGTTTTGGGAAGCGTTGGAAAATAATTAGTCAATTTGAAAATTAATCAATTTGAAAATTTAATTCTTTGTTAATTCATTTTTTGTATTGATTATTTTTACTTTATTTGTTTATTGATATTATCTTAGGTTGAATTTGAGCATAGAATCATTTTCAAATCTTCAAATTTTCAAATTA
>RDXY01000015.1 GCA_004293045.1 Flavobacteriia bacterium
GCTCCAAAATTCGAAGATTTATCAACTTCTTCAGAAGTTTTATTTACAGGTATTAAAGTAATCGACTTAATTGAGCCTTACGCAAAAGGAGGTAAAATTGGTTTATTCGGTGGTGCTGGAGTGGGTAAAACAGTATTAATTCAGGAGTTAATTAATAATATTGCAAAAGGTCACGGTGGACTTTCCGTATTCGCAGGAGTAGGAGAAAGAACACGTGAAGGAAATGACTTACTTCGTGAGATGTTAGAGTCTGGAATTATAAAATATGGTGATGAATTTATGCACTCTATGGAAAATGGAGGATGGGATTTATCTAAAGTAGATATGCCAGGAATGAGAGAGTCTAAAGCTACTTTCGTTTTCGGACAAATGAATGAGCCACCTGGTGCTCGTGCTCGTGTAGCTTTATCAGGATTATCTATTGCGGAATATTTCCGTGATGGTGCTGGAACAGGACAAGGAAAAGACGTACTTTTCTTCGTAGATAACATTTTCCGTTTTACTCAAGCGGGTTCTGAAGTATCTGCACTTTTAGGACGTATGCCTTCTGCAGTAGGTTACCAACCTACTTTGGCAACCGAGATGGGAGTAATGCAAGAGCGTATTACATCTACAAAAACAGGTTCTATTACATCTGTACAAGCGGTTTACGTGCCAGCGGATGATTTAACGGACCCTGCACCAGCAACCACATTTGCTCACTTAGATGCAACAACCGTATTATCTCGTAAAATTGCCGAGTTGGGTATATATCCAGCGGTAGATCCATTAGATTCTACTTCTCGTATCTTAACTCCTGATGTTTTAGGTGATGAGCACTACGATTGTGCACAAAGAGTAAAAGAAATTTTACAACGTTACAAACAATTACAAGATATTATTGCTATCTTAGGAATGGAAGAATTATCTGAAGAAGATAAATTAGTCGTTTCTCGTGCGCGTAAAGTACAACGTTTCTTATCGCAACCTTTCCACGTAGCCGAACAGTTTACAGGGATTCCAGGTGTTTTAGTAGACATTAAAGATACAATCAAAGGATTTAATATGATTATGGACGGTGAATTAGATCGTTTACCAGAATCAGCATTTAACCTTAAAGGAAGTATCCAAGAAGCTATTGAAGCTGGAGAAAAAATGTTAGCAGAAGCTTAATAAATAGTCAATTATCAATTGATAATTGACAATTAATTATCCATTGTCAATTATTAATTATCAATAATAAAAGTATGATTTTAGAAATAGTATCACCAGAAGCCACTTTATTTTCAGGAGAAGTAACCTCCGTTTCTGTTCCAGGAATTAATGGCGAGTTTCAAATGTTAAACAATCACGCAGCTGTAGTTTCCATTTTACAAAAAGGAAATGTAAAAATCAGTGCACCTAGTTTTAATATTGATAAAACTAATGAATCAAAATTTACAAAAGTAAATGAACAAACCTATTGGTTAGCCATTCAATCTGGTACTATAGAAATGAATAACAATAAAGTAATTGTTTTAGCAGACTAATTCAGTACTTTTTTTAAATAACAATCCCGATAAGCATTTTCTTATCGGGATTTTTTTTATTTTTACATCTATGAAAATTCCAAATGCACTTCAGCAAAAAATACTTTTTCGTAAAGACTCCAATGCGTTACGCAACTTGCCTATAGCTACAAATGGTATCGATTTTTCATCCAACGATTATTTGGGTTTTGCTAAAAACGAAGCAATATTTGAAGCTACACACCAATATTTAGTGGAGAATAATATCAAAATAAATGGTGCAACAGGTTCCCGATTACTTTCAGGAAATCATAAATTATATGAAATTACTGAAAAATATATTGCGACTTTTCATCAATCTGAAGCAGCTTTAATTTTTAATTCAGGGTATGATGCTAATGTTGGATTTTTTAGCGCTGTACCACAAAGAAACGATGTTATTTTATATGACGAGCTGTGTCATGCTTCCATTCGTGATGGCATACAAATGAGTCACGCTAAATCGTATAAATTTCAACATAACGATTACGAAGATTTAGAAACAAAAATTGCCAAACTTCAACTTACAAATTCCGAATTTCAAACAATTTATATTGTAACAGAATCCGTTTTTTCTATGGATGGCGATACGCCTAATATGGAAACATTAGTACAACTTACAGAAAAATATAAGGCACTATTAGTTGTAGATGAAGCGCATGCATTGTGTGTTTTTGGAGAAAATGGCGAAGGAGTAATACAGTCGCAACAACTTCAAAATAAAGTATTTGCCAGAATTATGACGTTTGGAAAAGGTTTGGGTTGTCATGGTGCGGCTATTTTAGGAAATGCTGATTTAATTGAATATTTAGTTAATTTTGCCAGAAGTTTTATATATACAACTGGACTTTCGCCTCATTCGGTTGCCACCATTTTAGTAGCGTATCAAAATTTAAATCAGTCAGTTGAACTCCAAAAATTAAAAGAAAACATTGCTTTTTTCAATCAGCAAAAACAACTTTTAGGAATAAAACTCTTGTTTGTTTATAGTAAATCGGCCATTCATTCAGCCATAATTCCGGGAAATAATAAAGTAAAAAAAATCGCAGCTCAATTGCAAGAAAAAGGCTTTGAAGTGAAAGCTATTTTGTCGCCAACCGTTCCAGAAGGTCAAGAAAGATTGCGATTTTGTTTACATTCTTATACTTCAGAACATGAAATGATAAGTGTATTGGATGAATTGAGCGCACTAATTCTTAAATAAATATGAAACAATCATTAATTGAAATTGCTAATTATCAATTCTCCTCTGAAGCGTATTTATTTAAAGGAAAATTAGAATCAGAAGGCATTGATGTGTTTTTGCAAAATGAAAACACAATTAATACCGATCCATTATTGAGTACTGCTTTAGGTGGTGTAAAATTATTTGTAAATTCGGAAGATGTGCTACAGTCCAGACAAATTTTAGAGGCTATTCCAGAATATTCTCTTGATGATAAAGGGGAATTATTAACTTGTCCAAATTGTGGTTCTCAAAAAATATTTATGACCACCACTATTAAAGATATCAAATCGTTTTTAGCCTTTATTTATGGTTTGATTACGTTATCCATGCCTTTATTTTCGAAACAAAAATATAAGTGCGAAAACTGTAACTTTGAATTTTAGTTTTTAGATACACAGATTTCACGAATTAAACGGATTTAAATTTATTATTAACTGGACTTGTATCAACTATTGTAATAATAAAAATCAGTTTAATCGGTATTATCCGTCAAATCTGTGTACTAATACAGATTTTAAAAAAATTAATAGCTATTTTTTGTGAACCTTGCGAAATCTTTGCGAACTTTGCGTTTAAATATAAAATATGAAATTATTTATAACAGGAATTGGTACAGATGTAGGCAAAACTATTGCTTCATCAATACTTGTAGAAGCCTTAAAAGCAGATTATTGGAAACCCATACAAGCGGGCGATTTAGCTAATTCGGATACCAATAAAGTAGAAAAATATGTATCAAATACAACTACAACTTTTCATAAAAACGCTTACGCGTTGCGAACACCCGCAAGTCCACATTATGCTGCTGAAATAGATGGAATTACCATAGATTTAAATGAAATTAAGGAGCCGAAAACTAAAAATCATTTGGTAGTGGAAGGTGCTGGAGGTATTTTAGTCCCTTTAAATAGTACAGATTGTGTTATGGACCTCATTCAGCCAGATTATAAAGTTATTGTAGTTTCTCGTCATTATTTAGGGAGTATCAATCATACCTTAATGACTATTGAAATTCTAAAATCAAGAAAGATAAATGTAGCAGGAATTATTTTTTCTGGTGATGAAAATAAAGCTACAGAAAGCATAATTTTAGAAAAAACAAATGTTCCTATGATTGGAAGAATGGATAACGAACCGTATTTCGATCAAAATGTAATCAAATATTATGCCGATTTATTTCGAGAAAATCTTCAAAAAATAGAATAGATTATAGAAATTGCCTTTATCTTTGTACTATAATTTTAGAATTTACCAGCATCTTTTTTCTATGCTCTATTTTCTATTTTCTTTTAATTACAATGACACTTTCAGAAAAAGATAGTTTATACAACTGGCATCCGTACACCCAACATAAAATAAATTCGCATTTTCCTGCTATAGTTAAAGGGAAAAACGAATTTTTATGGGACGAAAACGGAAAACAATATATCGATGCTATTGCGTCTTGGTGGGTAAATCCTTTCGGGCATAGTAATACGTTTATTGCCGAAGCTATTTATAAACAATTGACGACGTTAGAACACGTATTATTTGGTGGTTTCACTCATAATGTTGTAGTAGAGTTAGCTGAGAAGTTAGTTGAAATTTTGCCTTCTAATCAAAGAAAGTTTTTTTATTCTGATAACGGTTCTACGGCAGTGGAAGTGGCTATTAAAGCTTCATTTCAATATCATTATAACAAAGGAATTAAAAAAAATACTATCATTGCTTTTGAAGATGCCTTTCACGGTGATACTTTTGGAGCCATGGCGGTAAGTGGTATTGGCTTGTTTACAGAAGCGTTTCAAGAGGCCTTAATTAATGTAGTTCGAATTCCAGTTCCTACAAAAGGCAATGAAGAAATTTCAAAAATAGCATTAGAAAAGGCAATTGCTGAAAATGAAGTCGCCGCTTTTATTTTCGAACCTTTGGTTTTAGGCGCTGCCGGAATGGTAATATATGAAGCTGCTGAATTAGACAAGTTGCTTTCAGTTTGTAAGAAAAATAACGTTTTTACTATTGCCGATGAAGTCATGACAGGATTTGGAAAAACAGGAAAACTTTTTGCATGTGATTATTTGATCAACCAACCTGATATGATGTGTTTAAGCAAAGCACTTACGGGTGGTACAATACCAATGGCAATTACTACTTTTTCACAAGAAATTTTTGATGGTTTTTTGAGTGATAATGTGAACCACTCTTTTTTTCACGGACATACATTTACCGCAAATCCAACAGGTTGTGCAGCGGCTTTAGCGAGTATTTCTTTATTAGAAAAAACAGAAACTTATGATAATATCAATAGGATTAATACTTTGCATCTTGAGTTTGAAAAACACATTTCTAAACATTCAAAGGTAAAATCTACTCGTGTTTTAGGCGTCATTTTTGCATTAGAAATTCAGGTTTCCGAAAAACAATCGTATTATAGTACTTTACGCAATCAATTTTATAATTATTTTATTAAAAAAGGTATTATTTTACGACCAGTTGGCAATGTGATTTATATCTTACCTTCTTACATAATTTCCGAAGAAAGTTTACAACAAATTTATGCCACTATCGAACAAGCTTTAAACGAGATTCCATGTTAAGACAACCCGTTTATATAAATTCAATTGCTTCAATATCTGCATTAGGAATGACTTCCGCTGAAATTTGGAGCAATTATTTGCATGAAAATTCGTTGTTTCAAAAGTTAGATGCTACTAAAAAAGAATATTGGGTTTCTAAGCTTTCAGATGCAGCAACAAGTTTTTTAAATACTATAATAAGTTCAGATTCTAAATACAAACATCTAGATAAATCGGTAGTAATGGCGATTTTGGTTGCCAGAAAATGCTTTGAGAACAGTAATATTTCGAATCAAAATGTTGGAATAAATTTCGGCTCTTCTCGAGGTGCCACTACATTATTTGAAAAGTACCATACTGATTTTATTAATGAAGGATTAGTTTCTACGTTTACTTCACCCGCTACAACTTTAGGTAATATTTCTAGCTGGGTGTCTCATGATCTACAAACTGTTGGCCCAGAAATTTCCCATTCTATAACTTGTTCCACAGGTTTACATGCTTTGTTAAATGGAATTGCTTGGTTGCAATCGGGAATGTCCAATCAGTTTTTAGTTGGAGCAAGTGAAGCCCCTTTAACACCTTTTACGTTAAATCAAATGACGGCCTTAAAAGTGTATTCTAATGAAGATACTGCTTTATCCAATAGATGTTTGGATTTTCAGAAAACTTCTAATACTATGGTCTTGGGTGAAGCGGCGGCTTGTTTATCGTTATCGCTTTCCTCAGAAAACGCAATTGCCAAAATCACAGGAATTGGCTTTGCTACAGAAATTTTATCAAGTAGTACTTCTATTTCAACTGAGGCGGAATGTTTTCAGAAATCGATGAAAATGGCAATTGGAAGCTATGCCGTTGATGATATAGATGCGATTGTAATGCACGCACCAGGAACTATTCAGGGTGATAAAACAGAATTTGAAGCCATAAAAAAAGTGTTTGGCAACCAATTACCGTTATTAACTTCAAATAAGTGGAAAGTAGGGCATACGTTTGCTACGTCAGGCTTATTGAGTATAGAGTTAGCCCTATTGATGCTTCAAAACCAACATTTCATTGAAACGCCTTTTTATAAAAATCAAAACACAACAAAGAAATTAAGAACCGTATTGGTAAATGCCGTTGGATTTGGCGGTAATGCCGTTTCTGTTTTGATTGAGTTGTAAAAAAAGGTCCAAATGTATATTTGGACCTTTTTTCTTATATTAAATTCAGTAAAGAATCTGGGAATATTCCAATTAGAATTAATAATACCGTAGCTACTATTCCAACTATATAATATTCTGAATGGTTGGCGTATGCTTTAGCATATGTAGGTTCTTTTGTATACATAGCAATTACCACTTTAAAATAATAATATACCGCTATCATTGAATTAATAATGGCAACAATTGCCAATCCAATAAAACCACTTGTGATTATTTGATTTAGCAAGAAAAACTTAGCAAAAAACCCTGCCAATATTGGAATACCAGCCATTGACAATAAAGCAATCGTCATGATGAAAGCCATTAATGGATGTTTTTTACCTAAGCCATTAAAGTTGTCTATGAAATCATTGTCTTCATTTTTAGTTACAAATAAAATTACTGAAAATGCTGCTAATCCTGCTATTGCATAAGACGCGGCGTAAAATAATAAATTGTTTTCAGCGGCATTTATGTTTAATAAAGTTAAAAGCATAAATCCGGTATGAGAAACTCCTGAATATGCAATTACTCTTTTTATTTTTTTCTGACGAAGTGCCATTACGTTTCCAAATAACATAGTTGCAATTACAACCACAACTATTACTTGTGTATAACTATAAAGCATTTGGCTGTTTAATATCGTAATTAATTTAAAGAATGAAGCCATAGCAGCAACTTTAGCTAACGTACTCATTATTGCCGTTACTTGAGTTGGAGCACCTTCATATACATCTGGAGCCCAGAAATGCATTGGTGTAGCGGCTACTTTAAATAGCATTCCAATTGTGATTAAAATCACCCCAATATAAAACCAAAATTCTGTACTTGCAGAGATGGATGCTTCATATAAGGTTCCGATATCAAAAGTACCTGTTGCACCATATAACATAGTTATACCAAATAATAAAATACCTGAAGCAAAAGAACCCATTAAAAAGTATTTCATACCGGCTTCATTACTTTTTATGTTTAATCTATCACTTCCTGCTAATACATATAATCCAATAGATAACACTTCAATTCCTAAGAAAAACATGGCTAAATTGCTGAAACTTACCATAGCCACAGCACCAGAAAGCATAAATATTTTTATTGATATAAAATCTGATAATTTAGAACTTTTTGTGTAACTCGGCGCACTCATTAATATTAGCAAAGCCGTTAATAATATAAATAAACTTGAAAATACAGATGAATAAGGATCTGAAATTATCATAGATTCGTACCCCGAAATTTCAGGTAGTTCTTCTATTAAGTTTACACCAAATAAGGCCATTAAGGCGATTATTGATACAGGAATAATAATCTTTTTTAGATTCATTATTTCTGCTAATAAACAAAATATTCCGATTCCTATTATAGCAATTAATATAGTCATTTTATGAGGATTATTATTTAATTTGAGTTAAAATTGATTGTAAACTTGGCGTAATTAAATCGATAATTGGTTGTGGAAATAATCCAAAGAAAATGGTTAAACCTACTATAATTACTAATACAATGCTTTCTTGTTTTGTTATTCTTTGAAATGATTTTGTTTCTGATCCTAACATAACTTTTTGAAACATTCGTAACATATAAAATGCGCCTAAAATAATTGTTGTACCTGCTACTACCGCATACCATATATTTACTTTAAATAAACTGTAAAGTAAATTAAATTCGCCAATAAAATTAAAAGTTGTAGGCAAGGCTACCGAAGCCAGCATTATTATCATAAATAATGATGCGAAATACGTGTCTTGAATTCTGATGCCGCCCATTTCTTTAATTTCGTAGGTGTTGTATCGACTATAAATTAATTCTACCACATAAAATAATCCAACAATTACAATTCCGTGAGAAAGCATTTGTAACACCGCACCTTGAAATCCTTCAAAAGTTAAAGAATATAAACCAGCAGCAATTAAACCAACGTGAGATAAAGAGGAGTAAGCTAAAAATTTCTTGATATCTTTTTGCTTCAATGTTACAATCGCCCCATAAATGATTCCAATAATTGCTAAGGCAACAATATATGGTACATGTGCTTTTGCTACTTCATCTGTTAAGGGCAATTGCCATCTTAGCACACTGTATAATCCCATTTTTAACATAATTCCAGATAATAACATCGTACCAACAGCAGGTGCTTTACTATACGTGTTTGCTTGCCATGTATGAAATGGAATCAAAGGAATTTTAATAGCATACGCTAAAAAGAAAGCAACGAAAATATATGTTTTTTCTGAAGTTGTTAGTTGTAACGCATATAATTTATTGATGTCAAAACTACCCCCTTTTGTGTACAAGAAGATGAATGCCAAAAGCATAAATAAGGATCCGGCAAACGTGTAAATAAAAAACTTTAAAATGGCTTTTTTACGTTCTTCCAAATCACCATTACCCCAATTTAAGGCAATAAAATAAATAGGAATTAATGCCATTTCCCAAAAGATGTAATATAAAATTCCATCAGCGGCTAAAAAGGTTCCTGCCATAGCAAATCCCATAAATAGCATTAGTGCATAAATAGATTTTGAATTTTCAAATTTTGTGATAAATCCAGATAAGACAATTAAGGGTAATAATCCAGTGGTTAATAACAACATCACTAAAGATAAACCATCAACGTGTAAGGCGAAGTTTATGTTTAGTTGTGTAATCCAAGGTATATTTACATCTAAATTTTCACCTACTTGATAAGCACTTAAACCAAATAATGTTACTCCAAAAGCAGCTATACTTGATACTAAAGCTATTTTAGGTGCAAACTTGTTTCCTGATAAATAGGTGACAATTGCGCCAACTAATAATACAATTAAAACGATACTACTATCCATTATTTTACATCTCGAATTATAAATACATAAACTAAAAATCCAACCATTCCGAATATGAATGCAAATAAATACACCCCAATATTACCATTTTGAATTTTCTTCCCTTTAATAGATAATGCATATGTAGCACCACCTAATCCAATAACTGCTTTTGAAATAAATTTCTCCACATATTTTTTAGCAAAATTGGAAATCAAATAGATTGGTTTCACAATTGTAGCCATATATATTTCATCTAAATAATATTTATTAGATAAAACTTTGTGTAAACCTTGAACTTCTGAATCGGCAACTGGAATTTCTTTTTTCTTTAAATATTTAGAATAGGCTATTGCAATTCCTAATAAGGCTCCAAGAGTTGCCACTGCCATTAACGTATATTCAGTTGTTCCTAAAGTATGAGTTTCGTGTGATTTATGTGCGAATAATGGCGCTAAATAATGATTTAACCAACTGTGTCCTGGTAAACTAATAGCTCCACCAATGGCTGCTAAAGTTGCCAAAATTACTAATGGAATAGTTATTAAAGCCGGACTTTCGTGTAGATGATGTTTTTGTTCCTCTGTTCCTCTAAAGTCGTTAAAGAAAGTTAAATACATCAATCGGAACATATAAAAAGCGGTCATAATTGAAGCTATTGACCCAATTATCCATAAAGGTATGTTACTATGAAAAGCCGTCATTAAAATTTCGTCTTTAGACCAGAAACCTGAGAAAGGAAAAATACCTGAAATCGCTAAAGTAGAAATCATCATGGTCCAAAAAGTAATAGGCATCACTTTTCTTAAACCACCCATATTTCTCATATCTTGTTCTCCATGTAACGCGTGAATTACAGAACCTGAACCTAAGAACAAACAAGCTTTAAAGAAAGCGTGCGTAATTACGTGAAAAACAGCCACTTCATAAGCACCTAAACCTAATGCTAAAAACATTAAACCTAATTGCGAAACGGTAGAATAAGCTAATACTTTTTTAATATCGTTTTGAACCAACCCAATGGATGCAGCAACAATTGCTGTGATAGCACCAACGATTGCAATTACGTTTTGAATATCTGGAGTAAAATCGAATAAGAAATTCATTCTGGTAATCATAAAAATACCTGCTGTTACCATCGTTGCTGCGTGAATTAATGCAGAAACAGGTGTTGGTCCGGCCATTGCGTCTGGCAACCAAGTCGCTAAAGGTAATTGCGCTGATTTTCCACAAGCTCCAATAAATAAACAGAAAGCAGCTAAACTTAATAAAGGTAAATCAATAGTCTTTAAGAATACTTCTGAATGCATACCCTTTGCAATTTCTGAAAATTCTAAACTGTTAAAAACATATCCTAAAATGAAAATTCCAATTAAGAAACCTAAATCTCCAATACGGTTCATAATGAATGCTTTTTTTGCTGCATCATTATAATCTTGGTTTTTATACCAAAATCCGATTAGTAAGTACGAACATAAACCTACGCCTTCCCAACCAATAAACATAATTAGTAAGTTACTTCCAGCTACTAAAGCAATCATGAAGAATACAAACAAATTTAAATAGGAGAAAAATTTATGCATATTGTCATCTTCATGCATGTAACTGATAGAATACAAATGAATTAATGCGCCAATCCCTGTTACAAACAACAACCATAAAACAGATAATTGATCGAATAAGAAAGAAAAATTTATTTTAATGTTTCCAATTGAAAACCAATCTGCCAAATGAAAAGTAAATGAGTTTCCATTAGCATTAATTTGAGAGAATAAACAAATCGCGCATAAAAAAGATACAACAATTGCTGTTGTTCCTAGTACACCAGAAATTGTTTTTCCTAATGATTTACCGAAAAATGTGTTGATTAAAAAACCAACTAACGGCGTAAATAATAAGAGTAATATTGTAGTATTCATTTAGAATTATCCTTTTAGATTTTTTAAATTATCGATGTCAATATTTCCAATATTTCTAAATACCGAAACAAGAATTGCCAATCCAACAGCTACTTCAGCGGCAGCAACTGCCATAGTGAAAAATACAAAAACTTGCCCCGATGGATCTTCATGATATGAAGAAAAGGCAACTAAAAGTAAGTTGACAGCATTTAACATAATTTCAATAGACATAAACATGATTATGGCATTTCTTCTATATAGAAGTCCAAACGCACCAATACAAAACAGCAAAGCTGAAAGTGTAATGTAGTTTCCAATACCAACGTGTTCTAATATGTTCATAATTAAATTTTTTCTTCTTTTTTAGAAATTAATACGGCTCCAATCATAGATACAAGTAATAATACTGAGGCAAATTCAAAAGGCACTTGGTATTCGTTTAACAATACATTACCTAAAACTTTAATAGATTGATAATCTACACCTGAATTTACATATTCTATATTTTCTGGTTGTGCTTTACGAAGGGCTGCAATTAAAACCAATCCTAAAATTCCAGCTGAAAAAACAGCTGCAAGTTTTGCATATAGCGGTTTTGATGACTCGTCTTCTTTATCTAAATTCATGAGCATTAAAGTAAATAACAATAATACCATAATAGCACCTGCATATACAATAATATGTACGATAGCCAAAAATTGCGCATTAAATAGTAAGTAATGTCCTGCTAATGAAAAAAAGCATATTACTAAATAAATAGCACTATGAATTGCATTTTTACTGAAAACAGTTAAAAAGGCAGTTCCTAAGGTTATGGCTGATAATATATAAAAAACAATTTCTATCATAATTAATTTACGGTATTAGTTTGCGTGTTTTTAATTGCCATATCTAAAGGCATCACCAGTTTATCTTTTCCGTAGATAAAAGCTTCTCTTTCGTAGCCAGAATTTACAATTTTTTTAGATTTTGTTAAGTAAATAGCTTCTTTAGGACAAGCTTCTTCACATAAACCACAGAAAATACAACGCAACATATTTATTTCATAAATTTCAGCGTATTTTTCTTCTCTATACAAATGTTTTTCATCTGCATTTCTTTCTGCAGCTTTCATAGTAATGGCTTCAGCAGGGCAAGATAAGGCACATAATCCGCAAGCGGTACATCTTTCTCTGCCTTGGTCGTCACGCATTAGCATATGTTGTAAACGAGCAACTGGACTCATTTCGCGAACTTCTTCAGGATATTTTATGGTTACTTTTCTTCTAAACAAATGTTTAAGAGTAGTCCATAATCCTTTCAAAATCGTCCAAACGTAAATTCGTTCTAAGAATGTCATTTCCTTATTGGAAACTTCCATTTTTCTTCCTGATAATGATATTTGTTGTACTGACATTTTCTTACTAATTAAATAAAACCATTACAATTCCTGTAATAATAATATTAATAACCGCTAATGGTATTAATATTTTCCAACCCAAATGCATCAATTGATCGTAACGGAAACGTGGAATTGTCCATCTTACCCACATGTAGAAAAAGATGAAGAAACATATTTTTGCAAATAAGGTTAAAAATCCTAATAAGGCACCAATATTTATGCCCCAATTTTCATTTACCCAAGCCATTCCTGGAAAGTGGTATCCTCCTAAGAAGACAACAGATAAAATTGTTGAAGAAATAAACATATTGGCATACTCAGCAAATAAATAGAATCCCATTTTCATGGATGAATATTCCGTATGATAACCACCAATTAATTCTGACTCACATTCTGCTAAATCGAAAGGGGTTCTGTTGGTTTCCGCAAAGGAACAGATTAAGAAAATTAAGAAAGCTAATGGTTGATAGAAGATGTTCCATCCTTCATTGGCTTGCATTACGGTAATGTCTTTTAATGATAAAGAACCCGACATCATTAAAATGGAAATCATGGCTAATCCCATCGCCACTTCATAAGAAATCATCTGCGAAGAGGCACGAACGGCTGACATCAAAGAATATTTGTTATTTGATGCCCAAGCACCAATCATAATCCCATATACACCAATTGATAATACACCAAATACATATAATATGGATACATCAATATCTGTTGCTTGTAGTAAAACATCTCTTCCGAAAACGTGGATTTTATCTCCCCAAGGAATAACAGCGCTTGTAATTAACGCCGTACTCATTGCAATCGCAGGTCCTAAAATAAATAAAAATCTATTTGGCGTGTTGGGAAAAAATTCTTCTTTGGTAAATAATTTGGCTCCATCGGCAAGCGGTTGCAATAAGCCACCCCAACCTGCACGGTTTGGTCCTACACGGTCTTGTAAAAAAGCTGCTACTTTACGTTCTGCCCAAGTGGAATACATGGCCATAAGCATGGTTAATGCAAATACAGCTACAATAATGACACTTTTTTCTATGATAAATACGCTATCCATTAGTTATTTGTATTTTTTAATGGTACACCTGACATACTTATTTTGGTTCGATCTTCATCGCGACCTAATAATATGTTTTTTTCTGTATCTATATTTACTTTTTCCAAAGTACGGGTATAATTGTTTTGGTTGATTACAGAATCTTTTGCAAATTTTTTCGGACCTTCAATCGTCCAGTCTGAAACTTCTTTTTTATCGAAACGGCAGGTATTACAAATAAATTCTTCTACTTCGCCATATTGGTCTTTTCTACCAGTAACTCTTTGAATTTCGTTTCCGAACATCCAAACTGTTGTTTTCCCGCAACAAGTAGTACATGCTCGGTGTGCATTGAAAGGTTTGTTAAACCAAACTCTGCTTTTAAAACGGAACGTTTTGTCTGTTAAAGCGCCAACTGGACATACGTCAATCATGTTTCCAGAAAATTCATTATCAATGGCAGCAGAAACACAAGTTGAAATTTGTGCATGATCTCCACGATTTAAAACTCCATGAACTCTTTTATCGGTTAATTGGTCCGCTAAAGTCGTACAACGTTGACATAAAATACAACGATTCATGTGTAATTGAATTTTATCTCCAATGTTTTCTGGTTCAAAAGTTCTTTTGTCTTCGATGAATCGCGTTTCTGATTTTCCGTGTTCGAAACTTAAATCTTGTAAATTACATTCTCCGGCTTGGTCACAAACAGGGCAATCCAAAGGGTGGTTGATTAATAAAAACTCGGTAACCGATTTTCTTGCTTCTGTTACTCTATCTGAATTTTTACTATTCACTTCCATGCCATCCATACATCCTGTAACACAAGATGCCATTAATTTTGGCATAGGTCTTGGATCCGCTTCACTACCTTTAGCCACTTCGACTAAACAGCAACGACATTTTCCACCGCTTCCTTTTAATTTCGAATAATAACACATGGCTGGCGGCACTAAATCGCCTCCAATCATACGTGCAGCTTGCAGGATAGTTGTTCCTGGTTCTACTTCAACGCTTTGTCCGTCTATGGTTACTTTCATGTTTTAAATGTTTGATTCCTAGTGGAATCATTTTTTAATTTTTTATTAAACAGTTTGTTTGCTTACTAAATGTTGCACTTTCGAAAAAGGTTCTGCTACAAAATGGTTTCTATCTTTAATTTTTTCTGGGAATCTTACATGGTATTCAAATTCTTCTCTGAAATGACGAATAGCTGCTGCTACTGGCCAAGAAGCCGCATCGCCTAATGGGCAAATGGTGTTTCCTTCAATTTTTGATTGAATATTCCAAAGTAAGTCAATATCTTCATCGCGACCTTGACCATTCTCTATTCTCCATAATATTTTTTCTAACCAACCTGTTCCTTCACGACATGGCGTACATTGTCCGCAACTTTCATGGTGATAGAAACGTGAGAAATTCCATGTGTTTCTAACAATACAAGTAGTATCATTATATACGATGAAACCTCCAGAACCTAACATTGAACCTGTTGCGAAACCTCCATCTGATAAGGATTCGTAGGTCATTAATCGGTCTGTTCCGGCTGCTGTTTTGTATATTAAATGCGCAGGTAAAATCGGCACCGATGAACCTCCAGGCACTAAAGCTTTTAAAGGTCTGTCGTCAATCATACCCCCACAGTATTCGTCTGAATTCATAAATTCTTCTACTGTAATACCCATTTCAATTTCGTACACACCAGGATTTTTAATATGTCCCGAAGCAGAAATTAGTTTGGTACCCGTAGAACGTTCTAAACCAATTTTTGCATATTCAGCACCAGAATTCATAACAATCCAAGGCACAGCAGCAATGGATTCTACATTATTTACCACGGTTGGGTTCGCCCATAAACCTGAAATAGCAGGAAATGGTGGTTTGATACGAGGATTTCCTCTTTTTCCTTCTAAAGATTCGATTAACGCCGTTTCTTCTCCACAGATATAAGCACCTGCACCAACGTGCACGTACAAATCTAAATCGAAACCAGAACCTTTAATATTTTTTCCTAACCAACCAGCGGCATAAGCTTCTTTAATAGCTTTTTCTAAAATTTTGAAAACCCACATATATTCACCTCTGATGTATATGTAAGAAAGATTGGCACCAAGTGCAAAACTTGAAGTAATCATTCCTTCTATTAAAAGGTGAGGAATATATTCCATTAAGAAACGGTCTTTGAAAGTACCTGGTTCTGATTCGTCTGCATTGCAAACTAAATGACGTGGTTTTCCTGATTTTTTATCGATAAAACTCCATTTCATTCCTACTGGGAAACCGGCACCACCTCGACCACGAAGTCCGGAAGCTTTTACTTCTTCAGTAATATCGTCTGGTTGCATGGTTAGTGCTTTTTCCACTGATTTATACCCGCCATTTTCACGGTATACCTCATAGGTTTTTATGCCTGGAATATTTATTTTGTCTAATAATATTTTTCTTCCCATGATATTATTTATCGTGTAAAGTTATTTTTTCTGCTTTGCAATCTTCAATTAAAGTATCGAAGGATTCCTTGGATAGTTTTTCGTGATAAAAATCGCCTAATTGCAACATGGGTGCATATCCACAAGCGCCTAAACATTCTACCCCAACTACCTGAAATAGTCCGTCTGAAGTAATTTCTCCTTCTTTTACGCCCAATTTAGCACACGCGTAATCCATTAAGTCTTCTACACCACGCGTCGCACAACATGAAGTTCTACAAAATTCGAACATGTATTTTGCTACCGGTTTTGTGTTAAACATCGTATAGAAAGTCACTACTTCGTACACCTCAATTGGAAGGATTTCCAAAATTTCAGCTACTTTTTGTTGCAGTTCTACACTTAACCAATTGTCATGAGCATCTTGTACTTCATGTAAAACGGGTAGTAAAGCCGATTTCTTTTTATCTGCAGGATAATGACTGATTAGTTCGTTAATACGAGTCATTAACGCTTCAGTAATGTGTATCTCTTGTTTGATATTTGATATTTCCATTTTTTTTATTTTAAATTTTGAATTAGAAATTTTAAATGTTTGTACTGATTTATAATTTAAAATTCATCATTTATAATTTAATTAAGCGTCTAATTCGCCAGCAATTACATTTAAACTTGACAAAATTACAATGGCATCTGACAACATGGCTCCTTTAATCATCTCAGGATAAGCTTGATAATATATAAAGCTTGGTCTTCTGAAATGTAATCTATACGGTGTTCTACTTCCGTCTGTAATTAAATAAAAACCTAACTCACCATTACCACCTTCAACAGGTTGGTATACTTCGGCAACAGGAACAGGAACTTCACCCATTACAATTTTAAAGTGATAAATTAAGGCTTCCATATTATGGTATACGTCCTCTTTTGGAGGAAGGTAATAATCTGGAACATCAGCATGGAATACATTGCCTTCTGGCATTTTATCTAATGCTTGACGAATAATGCTTAAACTTTCCCACACTTCCGCGTTTCTTACGCAGAATCTGTCGTACGTATCACCTGATTTTCCAACAGGTACATTAAATTCGAAATCTTCGTAGGAAGAATATGGTTGTGCAACACGAACATCGTAATCTACACCAGCGGCTCTTAAATTTGGACCTGTAAATCCGTAATCCATGGCCATTTCTGGAGTTATTGCACCTACATTTACTGTTCTGTCAATAAAAATTCTATTTCTTG
The DNA here is from genome assembly GCA_004293045.1 of Flavobacteriia bacterium. Taxonomy (GTDB): domain Bacteria; phylum Bacteroidota; class Bacteroidia; order Flavobacteriales; family Flavobacteriaceae; genus Flavobacterium. The sequence goes on from RDXY01000015.1 coordinate 17,290, forward strand.
TAAATAAATCTTCAAATTCTTTCCAAGCTACTGGGAAATCTTTTAAAAAGGTATCAAGTAATTCAAAAGCTCTTGGTGACCAATCTCTTTCAAAACCACCAATTCTTCCCATATTTGTGGTTAAACGTGCGCCACAAATTTCTTCATAAATTTCATAAACCTTTTCACGGAATTGAAATACATAAAGGAATCCGGTATATGCACCTGTATCTACACCTAAAATGGAGTTACAAATTAAATGGTCTGTAATACGCGCTAATTCCATTACTATAACACGTAAATATTGTGCACGTTTTGGAACTTCTATATTTAATAATTTTTCTAAAGTCATCCACCAAGCCATATTGTTTATTGGTGAGGAACAATAATTCATTCGATCTGTAAGCGGTGTAATTTGATAAAAGGGACGATTTTCAGCAATTTTTTCAAATGCTCTATGAATATACCCTATTGTTGGCTCTGCGTCTAAAATGCGTTCACCATCCATCAATAAGATATTCTGAAAAATACCGTGAGTGGCAGGGTGAGTAGGTCCTAAGTTTAAGATAGCTAATTCGCTTCCGTCTTCGTTATGACGTTCCTCAATGTATTTATAATATCTGTGATCTGAAGGTAATGTTACTTTTCCCATCTTAAATTGTTGCATTATTAATGGTTCTACCAAAGAAACGGTCGTCTTTATCTGTTCTTCCTGAATCTTCCATTGGAAATTCTTTTCTCATGGGGAATGAGGTCATTTCATCCATATTTAAAATTCGTACTAAATTTGGATGTCCGTCAAAATTAATTCCATAGAAATCATAAGTTTCACGCTCCATCCAATTGGCACAATTAAATAAAGAAACGACTGATTTTACTTCAGGATTGGCTCCGTTTAAAAATGTTTTTACTCGAATTCTTTTGTTTTCGTACCAATTATGTAAATGATATACCACACAAAATTGTTCATTTGTGTCGCTATCTGGGTAATGAATTCCGCATAAATCAGTTAAGAAACTAAAGTTTAAACTAGGTTCTTCTTTTAAAAATTTTATTACGTTGTACACTACATCTACATCGGCTTCTAAAACAAACATGTCGTATTCTGTTCTAAAATACTTTACGTGGTCTCCAAAAGTTTCTTGAAGTTTACTTTGTATGTCTACTGATTCTAAAGCCATTATTATTCTATATTATAGGAAGCTAACAATTCTTTATATTCTGCAGAATGTCTTCTTCTTTGAGATTCACTTTTTACTAATTCTTGTAATTGCATTACGCCATCTACTATTTGCTCTGGACGTGGAGGGCAACCGGGCACATAAACGTCTACAGGAATTACTTTATCAATACCTTGTAAAACAGAATAGGTATCAAAAATACCACCAGATGAAGCACAAGCTCCTACGGCGATAACCCAACGAGGTTCTGACATTTGTTCGTACACTTGACGTAAAATGGGTGCCATTTTTTTAGAAATGGTTCCCATTACAAGAAGCATATCTGCCTGACGAGGCGAAAAACTCACACGTTCGGAACCAAAACGAGCCAAATCATAATGCGACGCCATGGTTGCCATAAATTCGATCCCACAACATGAAGTAGCAAATGGTAATGGCCATAATGAATTGGCACGAGCCAAACCAACTACTTGGTCTAATTTTGTTGCGAAGAATCCTTCACCTACATGTCCTTCAGGAGCAGCAACCATATTTACTTTATTCTTTTCCATACTTTATATTGTTATTCCCAAACTAATGCTTTCTTCTTTATTACATAGAAGAATCCAATTAATAATAAAACCATGAAAATACTCATCTTTATTAATCCTTCTACGCCCATTTCTTTAAAATTTACCGCCCAAGGATACATGAAAATTACTTCCACATCAAAAAGGACGAATAAAATGGCTACAAGGAAATATTTGACAGAAAAAGGAATACGTGCGTTTCCAACAGATTCAATTCCGCATTCGAAACTCTTATCTTTGTTAGCAGAAGATCTTTTAGGACCTAATAAGCTGGAACCAAAAATTGTTAAAGCAACAAATCCTACCGCAAGAAGTACTTGCATTAGAATGGGTATAAAATCAATTTGAGAATTTTGCATTTTAATGTTGTTTTGATAATAGCCACAAAATTAATTTGTATTGAGGTATTATCAAAATTTAAACTACATTAAGAATAGCAATTTTCTTAAAAAGAATGTATTTATAATCGTTCTAAATAAAAAAAATAAGCATAAAAAAAACGCTCCGTTTTCGGGAGCGTTTTTAGAGGGTAATAAATTAATCGTTTAATATTACAACGTTTGTTGCTACAATTCCTTTTCTTCCTTCTTCTTCTTCATAACTAACACGGTCTCCTTCGTTTAAGTTTTCAACCTTGATTCCTGTAGCGTGAACAAAAATGTCCTTACCTGTATCTTCGTTAGTGATGAAACCAAAACCTTTAGTTTCATTGAAGAATTTTACTGTTCCTGTTTGCATTATATGCGTATTTAATTATTAATAATGAGCAAATATATAAATTTATTTCACACAAGCAAGAAAATTATAGTTTTATTTTGAAATATTTAATTTTATATGTAATTCTTCCAATTGTGTAGCATCAATTAAGGACGGCGCATCAATCATTACATCCCTTCCAGAATTATTTTTCGGAAAAGCAATAAAATCTCTAATTGTTTCTTGACCGCCAAGTATAGCTACCAATCTATCTAATCCAAAAGCCAAGCCGCCGTGTGGTGGCGCACCAAATTGAAAGGCGTTCATTAGAAATCCAAATTGGTTTTCTGCTTCTTCTTTAGTAAATCCTAATAATTCAAACATTCGTTCTTGTAAATTTCTATCATGGATACGAATAGAGCCTCCACCAATTTCATTTCCATTTAAAACCATATCATAGGCATTGGCTCTAATTTTACCAGGTTCGGTTGTAATTAAGTGCATATCTTCTGGTTTTGGAGAAGTAAATGGGTGGTGCATCGCATGATATCTTTCGCTTTCTTCATCCCATTCCAATAAAGGAAAATCTAACACCCAAAGTGGGGCAAATTCATCTGGATTTCTTAAACCTAATCTAGTAGCTAATTCCATTCGTAATGCAGAAAGCTGCGCTCTGGTTTTATCGGTATTTCCACATAAAACAAAAATCATATCCCCAGGTTTCGCTCCAGTAATTTCTGCCCATTTTTTTAAATCTTCTTGATCAAAAAACTTGTCTACAGAGGATTTTAAGCTTCCATCTAATTCATATTTACAATAAATCATTCCTGTTGCACCAATTTGAGGACGTTTTACCCAATCAATTAAGGCATCGATTTCTTTTCGGGTATAAGCCGCACCACCAGGAGCTGCAATACCAACTACAAATTCTGCGGCATTAAATACCGGGAAATCTTTATGTTTGGTTACTTCGTTTAACTCCCCAAATTCCATTCCAAAACGAATATCTGGTTTGTCATTTCCGTACGTTTTCATAGCATAATCGTATGTAATACGTGGGAATTTATCTATTTCAACACCTTTTACTTCCTTAAGTAAATGGCGGGTTAATCCTTCAAATTGATTTAAAATATCTTCTTGTTCTACGAAAGCCATTTCGCAATCAATTTGTGTAAATTCAGGTTGTCTATCTGCTCGTAAATCTTCATCGCGGAAGCATTTTACAATTTGAAAATACTTATCCATTCCGCCCACCATCAACAACTGTTTGAATGTTTGTGGCGATTGTGGAAGGGCGTAAAATTGTCCTTCATTCATTCTACTTGGCACTACGAAATCACGTGCGCCTTCAGGAGTAGATTTTATTAAATAAGGTGTTTCAACTTCGCAAAATCCTTGATTAGATAAATAATTTCTTACTTCTTGCGCTACTTTATGACGGAATAATAAACTGTTTTTTACAGGATTTCTACGAATATCTAAATAACGGTATTTCATTCGAATATCTTCACCACCGTCCGTTTCCTCTTCAATGGTAAATGGAGGTGTTAAGGATGCATTCAAGATAGTCATTTCAGAAACTAAAATTTCAATGTCACCCGTTGGAATATTTTTATTTTTAGATTCTCTTTCAATTACAGTTCCTTTTACTTGAACCACAAATTCACGACCTAAAGATTTTGCAGCTTCAAAAATGGCTTTATTCGTTCTGGTTTCGTCTAAAATTAATTGCGTAATTCCATATCGATCACGCAAATCAATCCAAATCATAAAACCTTTATCACGTGTTTTTTGAACCCAACCCGCTAAGGTAACTTCTTGATTAATGTGTGATGCGTTAAGTTCACCACAATTATGACTTCTATACATTGTTAGTTGTTTTTTTATTTCATACAATTCGACCAAGGTCTCGGTTGCAAAAGTATAATAAATTTAAATTTTATTTTAGTTTAACAATTAATAATCTTAACAATTTTTGTAATTTATTTTTTAATTCTGTTATATTTACATTTTATAAATTAAAATTTTCAAAATGATAAACCACAAAACATTTTTATTAGGCGTTGTAGCAGGTGTTTTTTCTATAACAGCTAGTGCTCAAGTTAAATTTTCAGCTAAAATTACCAATCAACCAACAGATACCATTTATGTTAAATCAAGAGGTTTTAGCCAAATGATTGTGGCAGATAAAAAAGGCGATTTCAAGGCAACTTTCAAAGTAACAGACGGTATGTTTAAACTTGAAGTTGATGAGCAATATGCAGATTTATATTTAACCAATTCTACTGATATACAAGTTTCTTTGGATTATAAAGATTTTGACAATACCATTTCCTTTAAAGGAAAAGGCGCAAAAGAAAATATGTTTTTAGCAGCTGAAATGCTAAAGCAAGCAGATCAATCCGCATTTGAACCTATGATGAAAGCGGAAAATTTAGAAATTTTAAATACAGAAGTAGCCAAATATAAAGAGACGATCTATGCCGCATTACCTAAAGATTTAGACCCTAATTTTGTGGCAAAATACAAATCGGATGTTGAAATGGGTATGAAAGGTATGATTGATTATCTTTCGGCTGGTTTTGAATTAAAAAAATTAAACGGAACGGCTTCACCAACTTTTAAATACGAAAACCACAAAGGTGGTGTTACCTCTTTAGAAGATTTAAAAGGAAAATATGTTTATGTAGATGTATGGGCAACTTGGTGCGGACCTTGTCGTCAAGAAATTCCATTTTTACAAAAAACAGAAGCAGCATATCACGGTAAAAATATCGAATTTGTAAGTATTTCAGTGGATGAGCAAAAAAATCACGACAAATGGAGCAAATTTGTTACTGAAAAAAACTTAGGCGGCATTCAATTATTAGCGGATAAAGATTGGAAATCAGATTTTGTACAAGGGTACAAAATCAATGGTATTCCAAGATTTATTTTAATTAGTCCAGAAGGAAAAATTGTAAATGCAGACGCACCAAGACCTTCGTCACCTGAATTAGTAACTTTATTAGATTCTTTGGTAAAATAAATTTTTTGAAAAACTGCTTACGAGCAGTTTTTTTTATGATGATTACCTTTTTATATGAAAATTATTTGCAATAAGTTTTATACTTTTGCCTAGTTAAAAATAATTAATAAACAAATGAAAGTAGCCGTAGTTGGAGCCACTGGAATGGTGGGAGAAGTAATGCTTCAAATATTAAAAGAAAGAAATTTTCCGGTAACGGAATTAATTCCTGTTGCCTCAGAAAAATCTGTAGGGAAAGAAATTGAATTTAACGGAAAAACATATAAAGTTGTCGGGCTACAAACCGCAGTAGACAGGAAAGCGGATATTGCCTTGTTTTCTGCTGGTGGAGAAACTTCTTTAGCTTGGGCGCCAAAATTTGCTGCTGCCGGTACAACAGTTATTGATAATTCTTCGGCTTGGAGAATGGATGAAACTAAGAAGTTAGTTGTTCCAGAAATCAATGCGGATATCTTAACTGCTGAGGACAAAATTATTCCAAATGCAAATTGTTCTACGATTCAATTAGTAATGGCATTAGCGCCATTGCACAAAAAATATAAAATTAAACGTATAATTGTTTCTACCTACCAATCTATTACTGGAACTGGAGTAAAAGGCGTGCAACAATTAGAAAACGAATATGCGGGTATTAAAGGCGAAATGGCTTATAAATATCAAATTCATAGAAATGCGATTCCTCAATGTGATGTGTTTGAAGAAAACGATTACACGAAAGAAGAAATGAAATTGGTTCGTGAAACGCAAAAAATCTTAAACGACAAAACCATTGGTGTTACGGCTACAGCAGTAAGAATTCCAGTAGTTGGCGGACATAGTGAAGCGGTTAATGTGGAATTTTATTCAGATTTTGATGTAAACGAAGTGCGTACCCTTTTACACAATACACCAGGAATTACAGTTCAAGATAATTTAGATACGTTTACGTATCCAATGCCATTTTACGCAGAAGGTAAAGATGCTGTTTTTGTAGGACGTATTCGTAGAGATGAAAGCCAACCAAATACATTGAATATGTGGATTGTTGCCGATAATTTACGTAAAGGTGCCGCTACAAATACCGTACAAATAGCCGAATATTTAGTGGCGAATAAATTGGTGTAATGCAAAAAAAACATGTAAAATTTAACCTACTGATGGCATTGGCGCTACTTTTTGCCATATGCTATCAGTCGTTACATATTTTTACAGATGAAGCCCATCATTTTCACAATGAGGTTACTCAAGAAAACACTTCTAAAACGCATTTATCAGCTGATAATCATTCAGATTGTCCGGTTTGTGATTTTGAATTTCCTGCCTTTTTAGCGGAAGCAGTTTTTACTTATGATTTTATAAATTCTAATCATACCTATCATTATTCTTCTGTTTACGAATCCTTCGTAAAAGAAAATGAATTTTTATATTTTTCCTATCGAGGTCCGCCTTTAGTTTAAGTTTTTAAACATCAAAAGGTTCTAATACGAACTGCCTGGGTTTTTAAATTTAGAGTTATAAAAAACATTAAGAAATTAAGTTTCATTAAGCCTAAATTATCTTAATTACTTAATGTTTGAATTATTTCTTTAATGATAACTATTTATCAAAGCCCACACAATTTCTTGCGGAACCATAAAGAAACACAGAATTTATAAAGATTCACAAATTTAATTTCATTAGTATTTATTTGTGAAAATTTGTGAAATCTGTATTCAAATCAACAATTTTTAATTTAAACGTATCAAATGAAAAAATATATTTTCCTCATCATATTGATGGGCTTTACCTCTTTGGACTTTGCCCAAAATGCTATTTCAGGAACAATTAAAAACCAAAATAACGAACCTATATCTAATGTTGAAATTTCAATTTTAGATGCTACAATTCAAACAAAATCAAATGAAGACGGACAATTTGAAATAAAAAATTTACCTATCGGAAAAAGGACTTTAATTTTCAAAAAAGAAAAATTCGAAATTAAATCGCAAACCATTTTAATCGAAAAATTAGCGCAAATAAATTTAGATATTGTTTTAGAAAAAGAAGTTCACCATATCGATGAAATTTTAATTTCTTCTGTTTTTAATACCACACAAAACGAAAATGTGGTAAAAATTGACCATATTAATTTAAAACAAATACAAAATATGGGTGCCATAAATTTATCGAACGCATTGGCTACAAACCCAGGAGTAAATGTTGTTTCAACTGGAATTTCAATAGGAAAACCTGTAATTAGAGGATTGAGTGGAAACCGAGTTTTGACATATGCACAAGGTATCCGATTAGAAAATCAACAATTTGGTGAAGAACACGGTTTAGGTTTAAATGCAAACGGACAAGAAAGTGTAGAAATTATAAAAGGACCCGCTTCTTTATTATATGGTTCAGATGCTATGGGCGGTGTTTTGTATTTTAATCCAGAAAAATATGCTGCCAATAACAAAACAGAATTTGCTGTAAATCAAGTTGTAAATAGTAACACACAAGGCATAAATAGTTCGGTAACCTTTAAAAATTCTGTAGATAAATTTAAGTTTTTAGTTCAAAATAATTATTCTTCACATGCCGATTACAAACTTCCAAATGGTGAATCAGTTGTGAATACGCGTTTCAATGAAAAAGATTTTAAATTAGGAACTTCCTATGTAACCTCTCGTTATGTAGCCGATTTAAGATATAATTATACTGATTTGAATTTGGGTTTACCCGAAGAAAATTTAGAAAATATTGGTTTTAGAACGCCTTTATTTCCAAGTCAGAAAATTGAAAATCATTTGTTGAGTTTTAACCAGAAATTATATTTTAAAAATTCAAAATTAGAAGCAACGGCTGGTTACGTGTTTAATGATAGAAAAGAATTGGAAAGTCCAGACGAAACGGCACTTTTTATGAAATTAAAAACTTTTAATTATAATGTTCGTTATTATTTACCTGATTTCGGAAAATTTGAAACGATAATTGGTTTTCAAGGAATGAAACAAGAAAATAGAAATTTTGGAGAAGAGAAATTAATACCTGATGCGAAAATTGACGATATTGGTTTCTTTGGAACTTCGCAATATAAATTTAATAAAAATCTAATCCAATTTGGGTTAAGATACGATTTTAGAAAAATAGCTACTAAAGAATTTGGAGAAAATGGAACAGAAGGCGCATTTCAAAAATTAGACAAAAATTATGAAAGTATCAATGCGTCTTTGGGTTTTAAAACGAATGTTACGGATAAAATTATGTCAAGAATAAATTTCGCAACGGGTTTTAGAGCACCAAATTTATCGGAACTTTCTTCAAATGGAGTACATGAAGGAAGTAATCGATACGAAATTGGTAATTCAAATTTACAAAACGAACAAAATTTTCAAGTCGATTTAAATGTCGATTATAACTCGGAACACTTTGATTTTTTTGTAAATGGATTTTATAACAACATCAATAACTATATTTTTATTTCACCCAACGGAACTACTATTGATACTAATTTTGTATATAATTATTTGCAAAATAACGCCATATTATTTGGTGGAGAAACTGGAATTCATTTGCATTTACACGAAATGGATTGGTTGCATATGACCAGTAGTTACGAAATGGTAATTGGCAAATTAGAAAACAATTTGAATTTACTATTAATTCCTGCAAATCAATGGAAAAATAATTTTAGAGTGAATTTTGACGTGTCTAAAAATCTTAAAAATAGTTTTGTTTTCTTGCAAGCGAATTATACTTTCAATCAAAATAGAATTGGAAATTTTGAAACCAAAACAAACGATTATCTATTACTTTCAACAGGACTTGGGACTGACATTCAGTTGAAAAAATCAACATTTAATTTGTTTTTAACAGCTACCAATTTATTAAATAAACAGTATGTAGCCCATTTGTCTCGTTTAAAAACAGATGGAATTTATGATATGGGAAGAAATATAGTTTTAGGTATAAATTTTAACTTGTAAATTAAATAAATAAAAAAGGCGATTTTTACAGTTTTAAAAATCGCCTTTTTTATTTATTTAAAGTAAATTTTCTAATGATATAGTTAAATATTTTGTAACCAAATACCCGTCTTAAAATTCGCATGATATTAGCATCAAAACCTATGGTATATCTTCTGAAATTTTTATTTGGTTTTTCGGCAATTTTAAATAATTTTTCAACAATTTGTTGTGGTAACTCTTCGTTTTTGCCTGATTTATCCAAAAGTAATTTCGAAATTTTATCCATTAATTTATTGTAAGAAAAAATTTCGGTTGGCGCGCATTTGGTTACGTTCTTTTGAAATGATGTGGGTGCATTGCCAAATTGTACAGTCGCTACACTTATATTAAAATCTACCAGTTCATACGCCATACATTCAGAAAAACTTTCTACGGCTTGTTTGGTTGAATGATAAAAGTTTCCAAGAGGTAAATTTACCAATCCAGCAACAGAAGTAATATTTATTAATTGTCCATATTTTTGTTGCCTGAATGTTGGAATAAATGCCCTACATACTTTAACCACCCCAAGCCAATTTACATTAACTATGGTGTCAATTTTTTTGTCTTCTGATAGTTCTACAAAACTTCTGTAGCCCATTCCGGCATTATTAATAATCGTATCAATTTTAGGATGATTCTCTAAAATAATTTTTGTAGCCGATGCTATGCTTTCAGTGGATGTTACATCCATTTCATAACAAAAAACAGAAGGAATATCTTTAAAATCTTCGCCTTCAGAAGGATGAAGTAACGTAGCAATAACGGTCCAGTTATTTTTAGCAAAATATAATGCAGTTTGTTTGCCAATTCCTCCACCAGCACCAGTTATTAAGACGGTTTTCATATTAGTTTTTTATTAATATTTTAATTTTGTCATTAAAATATAGCGGGCAATTTTGCTTTGTTTTCCACTGATGTATGCAGAACCATTTGGACTAAATCGTCTTGGATTTGGTAAAATTGCGGCAATTCCAGCGGCTTGCATTCGTGTTAAACTTTTACAGTCTCTTTTGTACCAATGTTGCGTAGCGGCTTCCGCGCCATAAATGCCATCGCCCATTTCAATACTATTTAGGTACACTTCAAGTATGCGTTCTTTTCCCCAAATTAATTCAATTAATACCGTATAATAGGCCTCTAATGCTTTTCTGAAATAACTTCTTCCTTGCCAAAGAAATACATTTTTTGCAGTTTGTTGGGTAATCGTACTTCCGCCTTTTAGTTTTTTACCTTTAAAATTTCCTACTGCAGCTTTTCGCATCGCAGAAAAGTCCAAACCATTGTGTTCAAAAAATCTACCGTCTTCACTGGCAATAACCGCTTTTTGTAGGTTTTTAGAAATATTTTCTAGTGGAACCCAATGGTGCTTGGTTTCAATATTTTTACCTGCAGATTTATTTTCAAAATACCTGATTACCATAAGAGGCGTGTAAGGCACGGGCACAAATTTATAAAGCACTACAAAAAACAAACTAATAATATTGAACCAAATAATTAGTTTCCAAAAGAAACGCATTATTTGACTGAAAAATCCTTTTTTTCCAGTGCTTTTTGGTTTTATTGTTGCTTTTATTGCTGCCATTTTATACTAAATCTGCTACTTCTTTTCCAATTAAACTCCCTATAGCCACACCCATTCCGCCCATTCTAACGCCGCAATAGATATGATTGCTTAGTTGTTTTACAATTGGCTTTTTAGAATTTCCGATACCCATAATACCACTCCAACTATGTTCGATTTCAAAAGGGGTATCCGGCAAAATTACATTTTTTAACAAATCTTCCAAGCGATTTTGAATTTTTTCAGTAGTTTCTAATGAAGTAGTGGTTTCTCCTTCAAAATCTAAGTTTCTACCCCCACCAAAAAGCACTCTATTGTTTATATTTCGGAAGTAATAATAGCCTTGGTCTAAATGAAAAGTACCTTTGATGTGTAAATTTTCAATTGGTTTTGTAATTAAAACTTGCGCTCTAGCAGGTTTGACTTCGTTTTTGGTTAATTCGGAAGCAAAACCATTTGTAGTGAAAATCAATTTTTTGGTTTTAAAAGTGACCTCATTGGTTACAACTTCCACCTCATTATTTGTTTCTTGATAATCAGTAACCGTTTGATGGTTTAGAAGTAAAATATCGTGTAATGCTGCTTTTTTTAATAAGGCTTGCATCATATTTCCGGTGTCAATTTGACCTTCAAAAGCATTAAAAATTAAATATTCAAACGTGTTTTTAAATTTAAAACTAGCGGTTACTTTGGCATACACATCAGATTTAAATAATGGCCGAACAATATCGTTTATGAAAGGAATTTTTGATAGGCAATCATTATAAAATGCTTCGTCCTCTTTCAGAAACACTTCGTAACCGCCTAAAGGTTGATAATCAATGGTGGCATCACCTAAGTTGTTTCGAAGCAGTTGCAACCCAGCATATCTTTTTTGAATTAATTGGATAACTTCTTCTTCAGTATGTGTTTTTAAATCGTCAAGAATTTCGGAAACACTTCCAAAACAAGCAAAACCAGCGTTTTTGGTACTGGCACCTTGAGGTAAAGCCCCTTTTTCTAAAAGTATAATTTTGGCTTTTGGAAACCGTTCTCTTAACCGAATCGCGGTATGTAACCCTACAATTCCGCTACCCACTATGGTAAAATCCACGTTGGAGAACCAATTTTTTATTTCCCAATAGCTCAGTTGCATATTCTATTTTCTTAAAAAAGTAAATGTAGTAAAATGTTTTAGATTGCAAAGGCATTCTTTTTTGATTTACTTTTTTACTAAATCAATAGCCTTAGTAGAATCAAAGAAGTATTTATATTTTTATATAGGTGAAAAAAGACAAATAACTAGTTGAACTTAAAAAACCAATCCCAATCACTTATTTTAAGACGAGCCATTGTGAAACCACTTGATAGCTGGGTTGCATTTTTTTTTCAATTATTTTGCGACATAAATTGCTGCATTTTATTTTAAAAAAATAGGTTGCCACAAATTTATATTTAGTTTTTACTTTCAAGTAGTTATCATTCTACATAAATAAATTTCATCCTTCATATTATTAGTTTTAAATTAGAAATTATCAATAGTATCTATAATTAAGTGTATTATTCTATGTTAGTAGTGTTAAAAAAATAAGATTTATTTATAAAATTTTAAAATAATGTTCATTTTCGATAGGTCATGTTCATTTTCGTTAATTAATTGTAAAAGAAAGCATATAGTTTTGAAAAATATTGCGAAGTAATGCTCAATGTTTATAAAATTCAAACGGCTAATTTTAAGCATATACACCAAAGTGAGGATCGCTTTGCTTCACTAAACAAAAAAACTGAGCATATAAATATTTAAATAAGTTATAAGCAATTTTAAACACATACATATGAAAAAAATTACAACATTATCGACCTTACTACTATTAACAAACCTTGTATTTGGACAAGTTGAAGGGACAAAAGAAATTACCAAAAATGACGCTGATGCTCTTGGTAACATTAAAACGAAGGGCATAAAATATGGTATTTCAATGGGATTTAATCGAGCATTTGACAATCTTTATGATGCAAGAATTTCACCTGTTGACACCACTTTAATACTGCAGAAAACATCTAATATTTCTTTTCTACTGTCTACTTCAGTTTCCTTTCCAATTTTAAAGAGTTGGTTTGGCGGCAGTTATTATAGAAAATTAGATGCAAGTGGAAATCCAATAGGTGACCCTTATTTTGTTCCAAGAGGATTATCTGTAATTGCTTCTTTGAATTTAGTTACTTTTAATTCTGCATTAGGAGGATCTGGACTTTTCAACCAAAAACTTGATGGTGGACTTGGACTTGGTTACACCTTTGGCGAAAATGTACAAATAGCATTGACTTACGAGATGATTTCTTTTAGACAGCCGAGAGACTTTTTAAAAAACTACGAGGGTAAGGTTGTAAAAGTAAATAATCAAAATTTATCTAGCATTGCAATCGACAACAATGACTATTACATTGACAAATATGTACCTTCTATTTCGTTCAAGGTGATATATATTCTAAACTAAATAAGACACGAATAAAAACTGCTTATAAAAGCTCATTTGCAAGTGGCGTATCTGGTTCGACTGAGCAGAAATTGTGGGTATGTGAAAGTGATAAACGCTACACCACTTTTGACCGTTGGTTATCAGGTAAACCTTTAACAAATCATTCATATGGAAGACAAAATAAAGCATCTTGAATTTGCACAAGGAATTATTAATCGAATGGGACAAAACTCTTTCATAATTAAAGGCTGGACAGTGACACTTATTTCAGCCTTGTTTGCCCTTGCTGCAAAAGACACTAATCAAAAGTTTATTTTAGTAGCATATTTTCCAACCATAATATTTTGGTTACTTGACAGTTATTTTCTTTACCAAGAAAGACTTTTTAGAAAAGTTTATACTCACATAAGTAAACAAAAAATCATTGATTTTTCATTAGCAACAAAAGACTTTGACGAAGGATTGAGTGATTGGGCTTCTGTTGCATTTTCGAAGACAATTTTACTCTTTTATGGTTGCATTATCGCAACTTTATTGACCGTAATGTTCATAATAAATTAATCAAAATGGCAAAACAAGTATTTTACAGCTTTCATTATGACAATGATAATTGGAGAGCATCGCAAGTTAGAAACATTGGTGTAATTGAAGGCAACAGACCAGCTCCCGACAATGACTGGGAAACCATTAAAAAAGGTGGAGAAAAGGCAATTCAAAAATGGATTGACGATCAAATGCATTATCGTTCTTGCACCATTCTTTTGGTTGGTTCTGCAACCGCAGATAGAAAGTGGATAGATTATGAAATCCAAAAAACTTGGGAGGAGGGAATGGGACTTGTAGGAATTTGTATTCATAATCTCAAAGACAGAAATGGTAATCAATCTACTCAAGGTAAAAACCCTTTTTTAGGTTTTAATATCAACGGAACTCCTTTAAGTCAGATTGTAAAATTGTATAATCCACCTTTTTCGGACAGTAAATTAGTTTACAACCATATTAGTGAAAACCTATTAAAATGGGCGGAAGAATCAGTTGTAATAAGAAAAAAATATTGAAACATAAATTACCTTTCACTAACAGCACCTAACCAAAAGTGGCGGTTCAGTGGTTAAATCAAGCTTTTTGCTTCCATCAAAGTTTGTAGTAGGTTGACAGTAAAATGCTTCGAAATCGCCAACTTGTTTTAGCCGCAAAACCTTAGCCGCAAACCTATTACGAAAATTACGCATAAAACAACGTTCTTAAAAATATTTAGTAGCTACGAATTGCGAGATTTGTTCATTACTCAAAGAAAAAAATGAAATAGTGAAACATGCTGACACGAAAAAAAAGCAAGTGGGCAAAACTTAACCGCACAAGTCCTTATTATAATGGTGCAAAATAATTTAATTAAAATGAAACAGGTAATGTTTTCTTTAGCATTTATGCTAATCGGTTCGTTTGCTTTTGCAAATGATTCTCAGTCAATTGAATTTAACAATGAAACTAAAACGGAGAATGTAGTGTCTAACAAGGTTATTGATTTTAACACTTTTGTAGCCAATTTTGACTATAAAAATATTGATAAGGACTCAATAACTTTCGACGTTATGAGAAATTCATTTATTCATACTGATTCTTGTGGTAACACATGGACAGTTGATTATTGGGGTTTCTCTTTCTTTGAAGTAATTCAAATCCTTTGGGAATTAGACAGTCTTCTTTGCTGGTTAGCTTAATTTAATTTGCTTATCCTTATCTTTTGAGGATAAGCATTTTTACAATATTAAAAATTTTTAATATGAAACAAATAAAAATATTTTTACTATTAATAATTTCAAATTCAGTTTTGGGTCAAAATAAAATTATTGACACATTAAAATATGAAATTGTATACAATTATAAATATCAAATAAATAAAGCTGATACTTTAAACATACAAACTGAAAGTATGGTTTTAAAAATTGGTAAACACTTATCTGAATATGTAAGTTACAACAAAACATTAGTAAAAGAGAAACTAAAGGAGATGTCTGAAAGTGGTAACGTTGATATGCGGAATGTGCCTAAAGCAAGAATTCTTTATAGAATAGTTAAAGATCATAGTAATAAAGATATTCTGTTTTTTAACTCTTTTGGCACTACTAAATTATTTTATTATGAACCGATTGGCCAATTTTTTTGGCAATTAATTGATGAAGAAAAAGAAATTTTAGGATATAAATGTAAAAAAGCTATCACAACATTTTCAGGAAGAGATTATATAGCATGGTATTCTATTGATTTAACTTTATCCGAAGGTCCATACAAATTCTATGGTTTACCGGGTTTAATTTTAAGCATATCTGATGACAAGAGACAACACGCTTTTGATGCAATTGGCATTAAAAAAATTAATGAGAGTTATAATTTAGAATATGATAAACATGTTAAAGTATCAAAAAGTGAATATTTACAAACTGTAAATAAAATCAAAGAAAAACCGTCGTTAATGGCTCAATCAGACTTAATGCAATTTTCTAAAGAAATGTTGGATAAATTAGATACCAAAGGAAAAGAAAAGTTTAATTATGAAAACAACCCAATTGAACTAACTGAATAAATGAAAAAGATTTTATGGGGACTAATTTTCATTAGTAATGCTATTTATTCCCAAACAACAATTAAAGGGAACATTTCTGATAGTAATACTAAAGCTATACCAAATTCAAGTGTTTTAATTCTTAAAAAAGCTACTGATGATGTTATTGCTTATGCTATTTCAGACCGCAAGGGGAATTATAGCGTCACTTTCTCATCAACTTACAATGAAATTGATATTCAAGTAAGGTGTATGGGCTATGAAACTATTACTGAAACTATTAATTCTATTACGCAAAATAAAAATTTTTATCTAAAAGAAAAGATGTTTGAGATCAAAGAAGTTATTGTAAAAAAAACAGCAATAACCCAAATTGGCGACACCATTAAATATTCTGTTAACTCTTTTTCAAAAGAACAAGATAGAAGCATTGGCGATGTTTTGAAAAGAATGCCAGGTATTGAAGTTTTGAGTGATGGTAAAGTTCTCTATCAAGGAAAACCAATCAACAAATATTATATTGAAGGATTAGATTTACTTGAAGGCAAATATAATTTAGCAAATGACAATTTGCCATACAAAGATGTAACTCAAGTTCAGATATTAGAAAATCATCAACCCATAAGAGCCTTAGATAGTCTAAAATTTTCTGACCAAGCAGCTCTAAACATTAAACTAAAAAATACTAATACTTTTACAGGACAAGCTCGTTTAGGTAGTGGATTTAGTCCACTGCTTTGGGATGCAAATAGTACCCCAATGCTTTTTACCAAAAAAAAACAAATGCTTACCACTTATCAGGCAAATAACACAGGTGAAAATTTAACATCACAAGTAAAAAAACATACCATTGAAGATTTACTCAATCAATTTGAAAACAATACTGAAAAAACAGATTGGTTAGGTATTCAACAATTAACTACACCCTCCTTTACTGAAAAAAGATGGTTAGAAAATAATATTCATTTATTTTCAAGTAATTATTTACAAAAATTAAAAAATGACTTTGAAATGAGAGTGAATTTAGCTTATTTAAATGATTGTCAACAACAAAATGGTTTTACTAATACCGAATTTATTACTCCAACAAACACCATTACTATTTTAGAAGAAAAGCAAAATCAATTTTTTTTTAATTCGTTACAAACCAATATTACTTTGCAAAAAAATGACGACAAAAATTATTTTAAAAATAGTATAGAATTTCAAGGTTTTTGGGACAGTCAAAGAGGAACTATTTTGTTAAACAATCAACAATTAAATCAACAGTTAAACAATGCGTTTTTTAGATTATCCAATAATTTAAAGACCATTTTCCCAATGGGTAAACAAATGATAACTTTAAACTCCTATATAGGTTTAAACAAAACACCTCAAACCTTAAATGTAAACCCAGGTCAGTTTGAGAATCTATTAAATAATAATGTTCCATTTGCTAATGTTATACAACAAGTTGACTTAAAAACATTTTATACAAACAATTCATTTGGATTTACAAAAGCAATTAAAAGATTTTCAATTGAGCCAAAAATTGGATTTCAAATAGAAAACCAGCAACTTAATACAGAAATTATTACAACCGAAAATAGTAATTTAAGCAATGATTTTTCAAATAACTTAAATTGGTTTCGCTCCAAAATTTATACAGATATTCAAACGCAATATAAAATAGATAAATGGCGTATTGAATTAACAACACCAATAAATTATCATTCTTATCAAATTAAAGATTATCCTTTACAAACATCAGAGCAAATTGATAGAATAACTTTCGAACCGAGACTTTCGGCAATTTATGAGGTAAATTCCTTTTGGAAAATTAACTCATCAATTAATTTTTCTAATCAATTTGGCACAATAAATCAATTTCATTATGCCTACATTTTACAAAATTACAGAAACTTACAACGTATAAATGCACCTTTACCTCAAAATTCTAATCAAAACTACTCTTTTGGTATTGCCTATCGGAATCCCATAAAAACGGTGTTTTGGAATGTGATGTATATAAATAGTAAAAGTGATAATAATTTACTTTACCAAACACGAATTTTGCCTAATGGTGCTACCGAATTACAAGCAGTAGAAAAAGACAATATCAGAAATAACCACAACATTTCTGCAAGAGCTAGTAAATATACTAGTAAAATTAAGTCAAATTTTACACTAAATGCAACTTTTGGACTTCAAGAATTTCAACAATTAATAAACAACAATTTAACGGATATAAAAAATCAAAACTTAACCATTGGTAATAAAATAGATACTGATATTACAAACAAGATTAATGTTGAATATCAAGCTAATTGGATAGTTTCAAAAAACACAGTTCAAAATCAAGAAAACCCGTCAATAACACAACAAAGTCATGTTTTTAATTTAAATATTTATCCATCTAAAAATCAGTATTTTGCAATAAAATCAGAATACATTAAGAATAACTTGTTTACAGAAAGAACAGAAAACATTTTTACAGATTTCATTTACAGATATACAATAACAAAAAAGAAAATAGATTTGGAATTCCAATTTTCTAATATTTTCAACACGACAAATTTTAGAACAATAAACATAAATGATTTTAGCTATATAGAAACAAATTTTAACCTAAGACCAAGACAAATGTTGTTTAAAATAAGATTTACGTTATGAAGACAAAAAAATCTATTTTATCTTTAACATTTATGATTTTCGGTTCATTTGCTTTTGCAAATACGCAATCTGTTGAAAAATAGAAAAATGTTACACTTGAAAAATGTAATAAAAAAAAATTAGTGTAAAATACAATTTGGGTAACGGGACAAGTTTAACGGAAACACAATTAATTGCTTTTTGTAATAATTTAATCTCACCGCTGCCGCGCGAATCCTTTCGCGTGGTATTTGTATAAAAAGATATTTTTTATATATTTGAGTAAACTTTAAGCAAAAGTATAAATGAGCAGAAATTATAAATTTCATAATTCAGAAGGTTTGTATTTTGTTAGTTTTGCAGTTGTGGGTTGGTTAGACGTTTTTACAAGAAATGAGTACAAAGATTTAATAGTAGAAAGTCTTGAATTTTGTCAGCAAAACAAAGGCATGGAAATTCATGCTTGGTGTATAATGACAAACCATGTTCATTTAATATTTAGAAGTTTAGAAAACCAAAAGCCAGAATTATTGTTAGGTGACTTTAAAAGGTTTACGAGCCGAAGCATTATCAAAGCTATTCAAGAAAATTCAAGAGAAAGTAGAAAAGAATTTTTATTGGATTATTTTAAAAAAGAAGCTGAGAAGAGTTCTAATACAACCAATTATCAGTTTTGGAGACATGATAACAAACCAATAGAATTATGGAGTAATGAGGTAATTCAACAAAAAATAGAATATATTCATAACAATCCAGTAGAAGAAGGATTTGTGTTTAGACCTGAAGATTACAAATATAGCAGTGCAGCAGATTATGCAGGAGAAAAAGGTTTATTAGATGGTGTTTGTGTTTTTCAGTTTTTTAAAATGTAAAACCACGCGAAAGGATTCGCGCGGGAGCGGGGGAGTTATAATATATGTACGAATAGCAAATCTATACTATCGGATATAAAATAGATAAACTTTAAATTATGGATTATTTTTATATTGTAATTTTAATTATTCTTTTGTTCTTTTCTGTTAAAGAAATTAAGAAAAATAAAGCATTATCAAATGATTCGATTTATAATTTTTACCAAAATTCAAGAAACTTTAGACTTTTAATGATGGTTGTCGCTTGTTCTATTCTTGTTTCAGTATTTGTTTTAAGGAAGATTTTAGTTTTCTATAATGATATTTATGGTAATGCATCAAATTAGTACATTGGTGTAAAAGACTGTCGAAGAAGTATATCGCTGATTTTGAAAACCTTTTATAAAACTCGAATAGCGTTAACAGTTTTGCTTAAAATTCTAATAACACGGAAACTTATTTTAGTATGATTTATCATTTACTCATCCCTGCTGCCGCGCGAATCCTTTCGCGTGGTAACTAAAAAAGCAAATGAAAATTAAAAAAAAATCAATTACTAAAAGTAAAGGATTCTCGCGGCAGTTGGTGGAAAACTAATCATCCACAGAACCATCAATTTTTCCTAATTTCCTAGATTTTATAGCTTTCATCACCAAAGGAAATGTAGTTACAGCTACTAAAATTAATATGATTTTTTCAATATGATGTTTTAAATCAATATCAAATTTTTCTAAAAATAAGCCGTATAAATAATGGCCTGCATACACCAATATAAACGACCATAAAATAGAACTTAAAATATTATATAACATGAATTTGCTTTTTTTCATGTGCACAATACCAGCAATAATAGGTACAAAAGTTCTAACAATTGGCAAAAATCTCGCAAAAACTATAGCAATTCCACCATGCTTTTGAAAGAAACTTTCAGAGTGATACAAATACTTTTTCTTAAAGAAAAAACCATCTTCTTTTTGATATAAATTCTTTCCGTACACCGAACCAAACCAGTAGCCAAAAATATTACCAATTATCCCTGAAAGCGCAATTAATGTGGCAACCACAAAAACTGGAGAATAACCTTGAGGTAGAAAAGTTAAAGGTTGCGCCAATGCTTCACAATAAATTCCAGATAAAAACAATAAACTATCACCAGGAAGAAAAAATCCTATAAACAAACCGGTTTCAGCAAACACAATAAATAAAACCATGTAAATTCCAATTGGAACACCACCTAATTCAAGGTTAATGTAAAATTCGGGATTAAAAAGCTGGGTCCATGTAAATTCTTTATCCATTTCTTGGACTTGTAATACTACGTTTAATTTTTCAAGTAGGTCTATGATGAATTTCATGGGTTTCAATTTTATTTTTTAGCAAGAATTAATATTAACTCTCGGTTTCTTGTGTGGCTTCGTGTTTAGATTCCCATTTGTCTATGGCGGCAGTAGAAAGCGCATTTCCTAATACATTGGTCATACTTCTGGCCATATCGCAAAAATGGTCAATTGGCAAAATCAAAGCAATTCCTTCTGGTGGAATACCAAACATAGCGCAAGTGGCCACTACTACAATTAGCGAGGCTCTTGGCACACCGGCAACACCTTTACTTGTTAGCATCAACACTAATAGCATGGTAAGTTGTTCAGGTAAACTCATTTCTATACCATAAACTTGCGCAATAAAAATACTGGCAAAAGTCATATACATCATACTACCGTCAAGGTTAAAAGAATAACCCAATGGTAAAGTAAAGGATACAATTTTTGGTTGGCATCCAAAACGTTCTAATTCTTCTACCATTTTTGGAAAAACAGCTTCAGAACTTGTAGTAGAAAAGGCAATTAATAAAGGACTTTTAATACGTTGTAACAAAACAAATAACCGTTTTCCTAGAATAAGATAGCCTACTAATAACAAAATTGCCCAAAGTGAAACGATACCCACTAAAAAAGCGCCTAAATATTTGGCATAAAGCGTAAATACTTCAAAACCATGTTTTGCAATGGCACTTGCCACAGCACCTAAAACGCCTAATGGCGCTGTCCACATAATAAAAGTAACCATTTTTAAAATCACATGCGAAACCGAATCTAATAATTTAAGAATGGGTTTCGCTTCTTTCTTGCTAAATGCCGCTAAAGCCACACCAAATAAAATAGAAAAAATTACAATTTGTAAGATTTCGTTAGTTGCTAATGCTTCAAATAAACTTTTTGGAATAACATGTTTTACAAATTCTTCTAATGAAAATCCTTTAGAGTTTTCTAACAATTCAGAAGCACTGGAAGCATCCTCTAATTTAATTGTGGTTCCTTTTCCTGGTTCGAAAAAATTCACTAAAACCATTCCTAATAACAAAGAAATTAAGGAAGCAGAAATAAACCAGGCCATGGCTTTTCCACCCACGCGTCCTACCATTTTCATGTCGCCCATTTTGGCAATTCCAACTACTAAAGTAGAAAATACTAAGGGTGCAATTATCATTTGAACCAATCGTATGAAAATCGTCCCCAACAATTTTATATTTTTTGAGAAGGTATCAATAGCTTCAGGAAACTGATAATGTACCACACCTCCTAATGCAACACCAATAATCAACGAAATGATGATTAATAGGAATAGTTTATTGTTTTTCATTTTTCAATTTTATTTTAGACCGTGAAAATAGTTATATTTTTTCAAAAAAGTGCTACTTTTAACCTCGTTTTAAATTTTAACCGTATGAAAAAATATATTTTTCTCATTTTCAGTGTACTAAGTATGAGTTCAATTGCGCAACAAATGATGACGCCAGAAAAGTTATGGCAATTAGGTAGAGTCACACCAATAGGGATTTCTAAAGACGGAAAGTCGCTAATTTACAAAGTGGGCACGCCAAATATTAAAGAAAACAAACTGGTTTCTAAATATTATGCTGTTCCTGTTGGAGGAGGAAATTCGGTTGCTTTAGATAAAATTGATGGTTTAGTTGCAGATAAAAGCATTTCGCCAATCGGACAAGAATACATAAGTGTCCAACAAGTAAAAGTTGAAAAAATATTAGGTTCCGATATCTATCCAAGTCTAACAAAAACATCAGCACAAGTATATGAAGGTTTAGATTACCGTCATTGGGATACTTGGAATGATGGTTCACACAATCATTTGTTTGTAGGATTACTGGGTAAACCAAACGAAAAAGTACTTGGGCCCATTGATATTATGCCAAATGAACCTTATGACGCCCCTCAAAAACCTTTTGGTGGTGATGAAGATTATGTTTGGTCACCAGATGGAAATAAAATTATCTATGTATGCAAGAAAAAAGCAGGAACAGCTTACGCTACAAGTACAAATACTGATTTATACGAGTACGATGTTGCAACAAAAACCACAAAAAATCTTACGGAGAAAAATTTAGGTTACGATACACACCCAACCTTTTCACCTCGAGGCGAATTAAGTTGGTTGCAAATGAAACGCGACGGTTTTGAAGCAGATAAAAACGATATAATTGTAAGAGTTCAAGGTTTTGATGTGAACTTAACTGCCAATTGGGACGGAACTGTTGATAGTTTTGTTTGGAGTAAAGATGGTAAAAAAGTCTATTTTATAGCGCCGGTGCTAGGAACAAAACAACTTTTTGAAGTAAATCATGTTGGGTTAACTAAAATGCTACCTGTTGTTACACAACTTACCGATGGCGATTTTGATGTAAATAGCATTATTGGATTTTCGGGAACCTCCGTTTTAGTAACAAAAACTACCCATAATAGGGCTACAGAAGTGTTTTCGTACGATTTAAAAAAGAAATCTTGGAAGCAAATTACGCACGTAAATGATGAGTTTTATTCGGAAATGGCAACCTGTACTTCCGAAAAACGTTGGGTTACCACAACGGATGGCAAAAAAATGTTGGTTTGGGTAATTTTACCACCAAATTTTGATAAAACAAAAAAATACCCAACTCTTTTATACTGTCAAGGTGGTCCTCAAAGTGCCTTAACGCAATATTATTCTTTCCGATGGAATTTTCAACTTATGGCCTCGCAAGGATATATAGTAGTAGCGCCAAATAGAAGAGGTATGCCTGGTCATGGTGTTCAATGGAACGAACAAATTTCAGGAGATTGGGGCGGACAAGTAATGGACGATTATTTATCAGCCATTGACGATATTTCTAAAGAGTCGTATGTAGATAAAACCAGAATTGGTGCTGTTGGCGCGAGTTATGGTGGCTATTCGGTATTTCAATTAGCTGGAATTCATAAAAATAGATTTAAAACTTTTATTTCGCATTGCGGCATTTTCAATACAGAAAGTATGTACGGAACTACAGAAGAAGTATTCTTTACGAATTGGGATTCTGGTGGAGCGTACTGGGAAAAAGATAATAAAATCGCACAGAAAACATATAACGAATTCAATCCAATTAAATTGGTAAACAACTGGAATACACCTATCCTAATTATTCAAGGTGGAAAAGATTACCGTGTGCCAATAGGTCAAGGGCAAGAAGCTTTTCAGGCGGCTCAATTAAAAGGAATCAAAAGTAAATTTTTACTATTTCCAGATGAAAACCATTGGGTGTTACAACCTCAAAATGCTTTAGTTTGGCAAAGTGAATTTTTTAAATGGTTGAAAGAGACTTTGTAATAATGTGCCAATTAGGAAATGTGTTAATTATTCAATTTTAGTATGAGAATAGTTTTGGGTTTAGTAATTTTTATTTCAATTTTTGGATGTAAATCTGATACAGAAAATCAGGTTTTAGAATTAAGTAAAAAATCACAAGAATTTGCTTCAAATGAAAAGTTTGAAGAAGCCATAAATGCTTTAAATCAAATTGAAAAAATTGAGCCAAATTACAAATATCTTCATAGTAGAAAAGCAGGTTTGTTTTTATATGCTGATAAATTAATAGAAGCAAAAGCGGAAATTAATAAAGAACTAAAAAACGATTCCCTTAATGCTGAATTTTGGATGTTAAAAGGAGTTATAACAAGAAAACTTAATGAAATTGAATATTCAAATCTGTGTTTAAAAAAAAGTTTGAAATTTAATAAATTGAGTAATAATTATTCTTTTAAAACTGAAAATGATTTGGATCAGATGAAATTTATTTTACTTCATATTGTTAATGATGCTGAATCTAAAACTAAGAAAGAACAATTAAAATCAAAATGGAGATTAGATTATAAATTGTCTGATTTTTTTAGAGATATTGAATCTGAAACTCCAGAAAAAGCATTAGAAATGTTATACTAATTATTTCAGACCTGACAGGTTTCAAAAACCTGTCAGGTCTTATCAAAAATTAACCAGAACTATTCTTACTTTTAATAAGAAAATAAAGATAACTTCAAATGCAACAATTCAACATCATAATTATAGGCGGTGGCGCAGCCGGTTTCTTTGCAGCTATTAATATTGCTGAGAAACATCCGCAACTTAGTGTGGCCATTCTCGAAAGAGGGAAGGAATGCCTAACTAAGGTTAAAATTTCTGGTGGTGGGCGTTGCAATGTCACGCACGCGTGTTTTGTACCGAACGATTTGGTCAAATTTTATCCGCGCGGTGAAAAAGAATTAAAAGGTCCATTTTCGCAGTTTTGTTCTGGAGATACAATTGATTGGTTCGAAAAAAGAGGTGTCGAATTAAAAATTGAAGAAGACGGAAGAATATTTCCTGTATCAGATGTTTCTCAGACAATTATAGATTGTTTAATGGACGAAATTTATCGTTTGGGAATTAAAATTGAATTCCAAAAAAAAGTTAGTTCGTTAGAAAAGACTGAAAAAGGGTTTAGGGTTCAATTTCTTCATGAAGATTTTATTGATTTTGATGCAGTAATAGTAGCAACAGGTGGCACTCC
>RDXY01000050.1 GCA_004293045.1 Flavobacteriia bacterium
AAATTAAATTATTTATGAAACTACAAATGTACTTCCTCCTACAAAAATCACATCTTTATGAGAGGAATGATTTAAAGCGTTTTTGTAAGCAATTGAAACAGAGTTGTATGAGTTGCCAATAAGTTCATATGATTTTGCTTTTTCTTGAAGTGTTGTTGCATCTAAACCACGTTCGTTTTTTGGTTTACAAAAATAATAACTGGCATTTTTCGGGAAAAATGGTAAAATCGCATCTAAATCTTTGTCATTTACCACACCTAAAACAATATGCAATTGGTTGTATGTTTCTTTTTTTAACTGATTCATAACCATTTCAAGTCCATGCGCATTATGAGCAGTATCGCAAATCACTTTCGGATTTTCTTGTAAAACTTGCCATCTTCCTTGTAAATGGGTATTGAGTACTATATTTGCAATTCCGTTTTGTATATTTTCTTCTGAAATCTTGAAATTGGATTTTAAATTTCTAAATACTTCAATAACCGTTTTTTTATTCTTTATTTGATAATCGCCCAAAAGACCACAAGGATAATTAGGATGGGTTTCATCTTGTGCAAAATAAATTTCTGAATTGTTTTTTCTAGCTACTTCTAAAAAAACAGGCTTTGTTTGAGAAGTATATTCTCCAATTACAACTGGAATGTTTTGTTTTATTATCCCTGCTTTTTCAAAGGCAATTTTTTCTAAAGTATCCCCTAGAAAAGCGGTATGATCTTTTCCAATATTCGTAATTACAGAAAGTAAGGGGACAATACTATTTGTAGCATCTAATCTGCCACCCATGCCAACTTCAATAATAGCAATATCTACCTTCTTATCTGAAAAATATTGGTAGGCTAATCCAACTGTCATTTCAAAAAAACTTAATTCAGTAGTTTCAAAAAATGATTTATGATTTAAAATAAATTGATGCACATAATTTTTAGATATTTTCTTGCCATTTATGGTAATTCGTTCTCTGAAATCCTTTAAATGTGGCGAAGTATATAAACCAACTTTATACCCAGCTTCCATAAATACAGAGGCGATCATGCTACTTGTTGAGCCTTTTCCATTCGTGCCCGCTACGTGAATAGATTTGAAGTCAACTTCTGGATTGTGTAAATGTTTGGTGAGTAACAAGATATTTGTTAAGTCTTCTTTATAGGCGGATGCACCTATGTTTTGAAACAGGGGTAGTTGGTTAAATAGCCAATTGATGGATTCTTTATAGGTCATTTTTAGTTAGTTGTAAAAAAAATTCATCTTCTGTAAAATAAAATTTACTTTTTTTAGTTTTATACTTTATAGAAAAATGTATCTTTAATGCAAATTTCAAAAAATTAATTTAGAATAGTAGTACTTATGATCGGATTTTTTTTACAAACCTCTGTAGATACTGTTGCACAAGCGGTAACAAATGTGGCAGAAACAAATACACCAGCTGTTAACGAAGGAATATCGGTTTTTGAATTCATTTTAAAAGGTGGTTTTTTCTTAATTCCAATTCTTATTTTGATGGTTTATACCATCTATTTAATAGTGGAAAGGTATTTATACATCACAAAAACTACAAAAAATGACGATTTTCTGCTTAAAGAAGTGCGTACACACTTAAATAGTGGTAATTTGAATTTAGCGGTTGGCGCAGCAGAACGAGTGAATAATGCTACAGCTAGAGTGGTAAAAGAAGGGATTTTAACGATTGGAAGACCTATTTCTGAAATTGAATCGAACATGGAACGTATGGCTCAAATTGAATTAGGCGAGATGGAACGTAAAATGGGACAATTAGGTTTAATTGCTGGTATGGCGCCTACTCTTGGTTTCGTGGGAACGATTTCGGGTGTAATTAAAATTTTCTATAGCATTTCTATTACCGAAAACATTAGTATTGGAAATATTTCTGGCGGATTATACGAAAAAATGATTTCGTCTGGAGCTGGACTTATTGTAGGTTTAATTGCTTACGCAGGGTATCATTTATTGAATGGGAAAATTGATCATTTTATGCTAAATGTTCAAAAACAAGTATTAGAATTTGTAAACATAATTCAGCGACCAAATGGCAATTAAAAGAAATAGACGTTTTCATGCAGAAGTTCATGCGTCATCCATGAGTGACATCATGTTCTTCTTGCTGTTGTTTTTTCTAATCATCTCTACATTGGCGAATCCGAATGTAATTAAAATGACGTTGCCAAAATCGAAAACAAACGAAAAAACAAACAAACAATTTATAAGTATTTCTGTAACGGAAGACAAGGCTTTTTTTATTGACAAACAACCTGTCAATTTTGACGAACTAGAAAAAGAATTGTTAGCTAAAATTGGAACAGATAAAGAACAAACGGTTGTAGTTCGAATTCCCTTTAATTTGCAAGTACAAGATTTAGTCGATGTGCTTCAAATAGGCGTGAAGAATAATTTAAAGTTTGTGATTGCAACTAATCCGAAGTAAAAAGTAACCCTGAACCTGTTTCAGGGTTTTTTGTATTACCCAATCTTCACTGAAGTCATACTCAACGAACCTGCCAGAAGTTTATCATTAAACAACTGAATATTTTCCGATTCGTTTTTTAAACCTAAGGTATATAATAAAGGTAAAAAATGATCTGGCGTTGGAATGGCCAAATCAAAGGCTTTTCCTTGTTTTTGATAATTGATTAAATTTGCGAAATCACCATCAATAATATTCTTGTTGATTTTTTCTCTAGCTTCAATGGCCCAATCAAATCCATAATTGTCTTTATCGAAATTCGCCCAATCCACCATTCGTAAATTGTGTACGATATTTCCACTACCAATAATTAAGATTCCCTTGTTTCTTAACGATTGTAATTTTTGAGCCAGTTCAAAATGCGCCTGAGCTGTTAAACTATAATCAACACTCATTTGAATCACAGGAATATTCGCTTCAGGATATAAATGTTTAATGACACTCCAGGCTCCGTGGTCTAAACCCCAGTCGTAGTCTAATGATGCTTCTGTTGGAAGCAGTAGTTCTTTGGTTAATTGTGCTAATTCTGGTGAACCTTTTGCAGGATATTGAACCTCAAACAATGCTTTCGGGAAACCACCAAAATCATGTATAGTCTGCGGCATTTTCATCGCTGTAACTTTTGTGCCTTTGGTAAACCAATGTGCCGAAATACACAAAATTGCAGTCGGAGTAGGAATGCTTTTGGCAATATTTCTAAAACCAGTAACAAACTCATTTTCTTCAATCGCGTTCATCGGACTTCCATGACCTAAAAACAAAACGGGCATTTTTACCGTATTTGGCAAAATGTCTTTATTACTAAATAATTCGTTTATATTTTTCATAGCGTATAAAAATGGAGTCAAACAAAAGTCCTAAAAAATGTGATGTATCTATAATTTAAAAAATATTTGTATATACAAATGTATGAAAATAAATTGAAATGATTTGTTAAATTTTTATACTTTTGCAATTCAATACAACTTACAATATGTATAAATTATTTATAAGGCCAATCCTTTTTTGTTTCGATCCTGAAAAAGTGCATTATTTTACTTTTTCATTGGTGAAATTCATTTCTAAAATTCCATTTGTAACTTCAATTATTAAAGCGATTTATGTAGTCGAAGACAAACGATTAGAAAGAGAAGTGTTCGGTTTAAAATTTAAAAACCCAGTCGGATTAGCCGCAGGATTTGATAAAGACGCGAAATTATTCAATGAATTATCGGATTTTGGATTTGGTTTTATCGAAATTGGAACGCTAACTCCAAAACCACAAGACGGAAATCCTAAGAAAAGATTATTTCGTTTAAAATCCGATTCGGCAATTATTAATCGAATGGGATTTAATAATGGCGGAGTGGAAGCAGCAATTTTAAGATTAAAAGAAAATAAAGGTGTATTAATTGGTGGAAACATCGGTAAAAATAAAGTCACACTAAATGAAAATGCTACGGATGATTATGTAATCTGTTTTGAAGCTTTATATGATTATGTAGATTATTTTGTGGTAAATGTAAGTTCACCCAACACACCCAATTTAAGGGAATTACAAGAAAAAGAGCCGTTGACAAAATTATTACAGACGTTGCAAGATTTGAACAATTCGAAAGTTAAGGTAAAACCAATTCTTTTAAAAATCGCACCCGATTTAACTAACGAGCAATTAGTAGATATTATTGCTATCGTAAACGAAACTAAAATCGCAGGAGTAATCGCCACCAACACCACCATTTCTCGTGATGGATTAACATCTGAAAATAAAGAGGAAATGGGCGGATTATCTGGGAAACCCTTAACCAAACGTTCTACAGAAGTGATTAGATTCTTGTCAGAAAAAAGCAACAAATCCTTTCCAATTATCGGAGTAGGAGGTATTCATTCTGCAGAAGATGCTATCGAAAAATTAAATGCTGGGGCAAGCTTAGTGCAATTATATACAGGATTTATTTACGAAGGGCCGCAATTGATAACAGATATTAATAAGAAGTTGCTTCAATAACAATGGCAATTACAAAAATCAAAACCAATTTATAAACTTAACTAAAATGACAATTTGAAATTCTGATTATTTGAATTTTGCTATTGCCATTGCATTTTGCCATTGAAATGAAATTAGTCTTCGCATCCAACAACAAAAACAAAATAGCCGAAATTCAGCAGCAAGTCGGTTCGCAATTTCAAATTGTCTCTTTAGAAGATATTGGTTGTTTTGTGGATATTCCGGAAACGGCAGAAACTATTGAAGGTAATGCGATTTTGAAAGCCAATTATGTTACTGAAAATTTCGGTTTACCTTGTTTTGCTGACGATACAGGTTTGGAAATCGAAAGTTTAAATAACGAACCTGGCGTGTATTCGGCCCGTTATGCTGGTGAACAGAAAAACGCGGAAGATAATATGGATTTGGTCTTACAGAAATTAGCAGCTAAAACCAATAGAAAAGCTCAATTCAAAACCATTATCGCGTTAAATATCAATAACCAACAACATATATTTGAAGGCATTGTAAAAGGTGAAATTACTTTGGAAAAGTCAGGAAATCAAGGATTTGGCTACGATCCAATTTTTCAACCTGAAGGGTTTTCAACTACTTTCGCCCAAATGACTATGGAGCAAAAAACTGTAATTAGTCATAGAGGGATTGCAGTACAAAAATTGATAATATTCTTATCTAATTTATCAGAGTAACTGTAAATCCATTGTTAAAAAGCTATTACTTTATCGTAACTTTCTGAAAATCAATTAAAAACAAATTAGTTTAATCCGTTTTTTAATTCTACCTTTGCACCCAATTTAAAAATATATAATGAATAAATTTGAGCAATTAGGGTTAAACGAATCGTTGTTAAAAGCAATACGTGATTTAGGATTCGAAACCCCGTCGGAAGTACAGGAGAAGGCTATACCACTATTATTGGAAGATGACACAGATATCGTCGCTCTTGCCCAAACAGGAACAGGAAAAACCGCAGCTTTTGGTTTTCCGCTAATCCAAAAAATTGACCCATTCAACAAGCAAACACAGGTTTTAATACTTTCTCCTACAAGAGAATTGTGTTTGCAAATTACAAACGAGATTAAATTATACTCAAAATACATCGACGGTTTATATACTGTTGCAGTATACGGTGGCGCGAGTATTCATGATCAAGCGCGTGATATTAAGCGAGGCGCACAAGTAATTGTGGCGACACCGGGTAGAATGCAAGATATGATTAACAGAGGCATGGTGAATATTAAAAACATCAGCATCTGTGTTCTTGATGAGGCAGACGAAATGTTAAAC
>RDXY01000016.1 GCA_004293045.1 Flavobacteriia bacterium
TTCCGTTTTGGTAACCGGCTCTGGTAGCATTAAAATTAGCAATTTCATTACATGCTACACCAAACTTAGCTTCTCCCATTTCGTTTGACTCTTGGTTGCCCTTGTCTTTCCCTTTTTGGTCCACAAACGTAACACTTGCTCCAGCTAATAATTTACCTGTTTCTGCATCTTTAACAACTACTGTAGCATCTACGCCACAAACAGCAACAGCTTGATAGATATCATCATTACCATCTCGGTTACTTGAAAAATAACCTACATTTTTTTCTAGATTATACGAAAATGAAAAATCATCTTTTTGTGTATTCACTGGTTCTCCAAGGTTAGTAGCAGCTTGCTCTTTTGAGTTGGTGTTTTGTTTAAACACATCGTATCCTCCGAATCCTTGTTTCCCATTTGAAGAAAAGAATAATATACCATCCTCTTGAATAGACGGAAAACTCTCATGACCTTCAGTATTAATATTGGCACCTAAGTTCTCAGGTGTACCAAAAGTATCTCCATCAACACTTACTTTCCAAATGTCTTGTCCTCCAAAACCACCTGGCATATCTGATGAAAAATATAAGGTTTTTCCATCTTTACTAATACTTGGATTACTTACCGAATAGTTTTTGCTATTAATTGGTAAGGCTTTTGAATTTCCCCAAGTACCCGCTTGTGTTTTAGTGGCTTTAAACAAATATATTTGTCCTAATTTCAGGTGTTTTTCTTTGTTTTTTTGGAATTCCCCTTCGTTGAAACTCTGACTACCATAATACATAGTAGTACCATCTGAAGTAATCGTGGCTGGACCATCGTGCCATTTTGTATTTAATTCCACTACTTCTGTGGCTTGACTTAGTGTTCCATCTGTGTTTCTAATAGCTTTATATAAGTCTAAATAAGGTTGGTCGTCCATCCCGCTTTTCTTTCTTGAAGTATTTCTTGCGCTTGTGAAGAATACTTCGTTATTTTGAGTTAGGACCGCTCCAAAATCT
This sequence comes from Flavobacteriia bacterium, assembly GCA_004293045.1. Classification (GTDB taxonomy): domain Bacteria; phylum Bacteroidota; class Bacteroidia; order Flavobacteriales; family Flavobacteriaceae; genus Flavobacterium. The sequence goes on from RDXY01000016.1 coordinate 981, forward strand.
GTATTGTCACTACTTACATCCGATTTTATTATATCGTATTGTTTGGCTTGATTTTTTATTTGCGAGGCATACTCTGGATTGTTTTTAAAAGCTTTGGCTCTAGCGTCATTAGGCTGCATTTTTGCAAATGTTGCCATTTGTTGTGCGGCCACTTTGTTGTTCCCTTCCGCTTTTAGCATTTGAGCATATCTAAAATACGTTTCTGCATCTTGCGAACTCTCTATGGCTTTAGCATACCATAATACCGCTTGCTTGCTATTAAATACATTATAGTAACTGTCCGCTAATTGCTTATAAACATAACCATCAGCTTTGTTTTTTTCAACTAGTTTAGTATAGGCCTTAGCCGCATCTATATACTCTAATCTATCGTATAAGTTGTCTGCTTCTTTGGTGTCTTTATTTTGTGCCTGTAATCCCCCTATTGAAAGAAGTAAAGCACTAGCTAGTATATAAATATTTTTCATATGTAGTCTGTTTTTTTGGATAGATTAAAAATAACGTGGTGAACGTGATACCTTTTTGTTAAAGTTAACATTGTACAACAAAATAATCTCATGAGAGGATGGTGTAGTTACTTTTAAATCGGAAACGATATGATCATAAGCGTAACCTATTTTTAAACTTGGTGTTACAGCATAATTTACCATAGCTCCAAAACTATCGTCAATTCGGTATGTAGCGCCTATCTCAAACTTGTCCTTAAACATAAAGTTTGTCGAAACATCTAAGGATGCCGGTGCTTCAAATGAAGACTTTGCCATGAAAAATGGTTTAAATTTTACATTTTCTGATACATCAAAGACATAACCTCCTGTTAAAAAATAATGACTTGACTCATTTCCATAACTTCTACCATTAAAATCTAAATGCGTAGCTTTTAACATGTTTGGAACAGAAAATCCTAAGTAATACTTGTTCGTATAATAAAATGCTCCAGTACCAAAATTAAAATAACTGTTACTTACATCTTGTCCAAAAGCACCATCTCCTTGTTGCGGTAAAGTAGGATTAATTCTTGTTAAATAATCTACATTATGTAACGTTAATCCTGCTTTTAAACCTAAGGCTAATTTATGATCTCCTCCTAACTTTAAGGTGTAAGAAAAATCACCATAAATGTTATTCTCCGCTACTGGGCCAATTTTATCTGAAATAACAGACAATCCCAACCCTACATTCTTTCCAACCGGACTATGACCGAAAAAAGTGCTTGTAACAGGAGCGTCTTCCAGCTCTATCCACTGCTCTCTATGCAATAAACCTAACGATAAATTGTCTTTACTTCCAGCATAGGCTGGATTCATTACACTCATGTTATACATGTATTGCGTGTAATGTGGATCTTGTTGGGCAGATACTTCTGAAAGCAACCCAAGGGTCAACAATAAACCTAAATATATTTTTCTCATATGACTGTTTTTTTATAAAAACTACTCTCCTATTTTGTAATAAAAGAGTAGTAATATAATTTATTTTTGTTCTCTATTTATATAAATCCATCCTGTTTTCTTAGCTCCAGATACTAACTCAATTACATAATAATAGGTACCATCTGGCATGTCTCCTCCACCCATAAATTGACCATGCCAATCATTGTTGTAGTTCTCCTTAGAATACACCTCCTTACCATATCGGTTAAAGATTTCAACCTTCTTAGCCACTAACTCTAAAAAGTCATTCAATCCATCACCATTTGGAGAAATACCTTTCTGGATTTGGCATTGTTCAACTAAAATATTCATAGTAACTACAGAAGCGCATTCTGAAGTGTCAGGAGTAAAGGTATATACTGAATTACTCTCAACAGAGGTATTTACAACTGCAGGCGACCATGTTCCATTAACAGCATTTAATGAAGTTACTGGTAAAGTTACAGAAGCATCGCCAACACATAGTGATTCTATTTGATCAAATGCTGGTGTTAATCTTGGTTCTATAGTTATAGATTTTGTTACCGGTTGAGAACATTGGCCTGCATTTGGAGTAAATACATAATTTGAAGTTCCTACATTTGATGTATTGATCACTGATGGATTCCATGTTCCTGCAATTGGAGTTGTATTATTTGACAATGTTGGTAAAGCAGGAGCTGCCTCGTTCTGACAAATAGTAGCAATGGCATTAAATGTTGGTGTTACTATTGAATTAACTGTAATATTCATAGTAGTGACTACCGCACATTGACCTGAATTTGGTGTAAATGTATAAGTAGTAGTACCAGGAGTACTAGTATTAATTGCCGCATTCCAAGTACCTGTTACCGGAGGTGTATTATTTGATGACAAAGGTAAAACAGGCGCTGTAGTATTCTGACAAATATTAGGTATCTGTGTGAAAACAGGTGTAATATTTGGTGCAGTTATAGTAATATTCATAGTACCCACCACAGCACATTGTCCTGTATTAGGGGTAAACGTATATGTAGTAGTTCCAATAGTACTAGTACTAATTGTCGCATTCCAAGTACCCGATATTGGAGGTGTATTATTTGATACCGTAGGTAAAACTGGCGCTGTTGTATTCTGACAAATATTAGGTATCTGTGTGAAAACAGGTATAATATTTGGTGCAGTTATAGTAATATCCATTGTAGTCACTACAGCACATTGTCCTGAATTTGGGGTAAATGTATAAGTAGTAGTACCAGGAGTACTAGTATTTATTGCCGCATTCCAAGTACCCGATACTGGAGGTGTATTATTTGATACTGTTGGTAATACTGGTGCAGTAGTATTCTGACAAATATTAGGTATCTGTGTGAAAACAGGTGTAATATTTGGTGCAGTTATAGTAATATCCATAGTAGTTGAAACACCACACTGACCTGGATCAGGAGTAAATGTATAAGTTGTTGTTCCAATTGAAGACGTACTTATAGGTGCATTCCAAGTTCCAGTTATTGGAGGTGTATTACTTGACGACAATGGCAACGTTGGTGCTGTTGTGTTTTGACATATACTTGGTATTTGTGTAAATATTGGTGTTATTGTTCCTGTAATTGTAATGGTAAAGCTACTTGAGCCAGCATTAATACAGTTCAATAAGTTAATAGGATATGTATAAGTAATAACATATGTTCCTGCTGTACTGGATGCTAAATTAATGGTTCCATCTGTACTATTTAAATCTAAACCAGTACCAACATAACTAAATGTACCTCCAGTAGTAAATCCACTTGCAAGCGTAGGCGTTACAGTAGTAGTTGATGTGATACAAATTGGTGTAGTATAAGAAAATCCAGTTACAGCATTCGTGTATGTTACAGGATCAACTGTAAAACTTGATGGTGAAGAATAACAATCATTTACTATATCATGAACAATTAAAGTATGTGCACCTGGTGTTAATCCTGTGAAAGTAGTAGAAGATTGAAATGTTCCTCCGTCAACTGCATATTCATAATTTGATACAAATAAAGAATATTGACCAATATTAGAATAACTTTCTGGATCAAAGGTAGTCCATTGTGTAGGAGTCCAGGTAGTTGTAGGAAGAGGTGTAGACGATGCTAATCTTCTATACGTATAACCTGGCTGATTATTTGGTGTAAATACCGTACCAGTTGTTGGTCCCCACATATCTAACTCAACATTTGCTAAAGTTGTTAATCTAATGTTGTCATTCGTATCAATACCCGAATTTACAATTAATAAATTATGTACGATTCCAGGGATACCAGGATCATTACTAATTTTAATAATAAATGTACTGTTGTTTGCAATTGTTCCAGATAACGTTTGTTGCCAAGTTGGAGTTACATTACCATTATTATGCATTTTTAATCTATAGTTAGCTAAATTTTTTGCACTACCAGTACCATTGAATAATTCAACATAAGTTAGCGCTCCGGTATTAGCATCAGTAACTTCAGAAATAAATAAATCTGTAGGAACAGAAGCAGACAATGATAAAGGCGAAGTAACTTGCATCGTTCCAGTCGGTGTTGCACAAGAAGGCTGTGAAGTTATGGAAGGAGTCGGAGTTGGAATAGTAATAATATTTACTTTAAATGAAACTTGACTCGCACAATCTGCATTAGTTGCATACACAAAGATTACTTGAGTAGTAGTAATAACATCTCCAGCATTCAGTTGAGTCCCAGTTGCATTAGAACCTGTATAATATGTTCCCATTGTTAAGGCAGGTAAAGTATAACTATTACATCCATTTACATCTACTTTAATAGGTAGTTGTGGTGCTGCTTTTATTTCAACTGTAGTAGTATTTGTATAAGCCAAACATCCTCCTTGAGCAGGAACTGATATCGTAACTGTATAAACTCCAGGTGCCGCTAATGCAGGCGTAATTGTCCCGGAAATAGGATCAAGTGAATATTGTAACCCTGAAGGTGTGGATGAAAATGTTGTATTTGGTCCCGCAACTCCTGTGATAACTACTGGATAAGAAACTGAATCAGAATTACAATAAGATGGACTTGAATAAGCAATCGTTGCATTTGGATTTGGCGTTACAATTACCGTTCTAGTACAAATAATTGGAGCATTTGATGCAGGTGGACTTAATGTAGGAATCAAAGTACTTGAAACAGTATATGTACCTGGTGCACTTGTTGCAAAATTAATTTCTCCAGTTACTGCATTAATTGTCAATCCAGCTGGTGATGCTGAATAGGTTCCTGGAACGGCTCCTGCAATTAATACAGGAGTTTGATTCACACTATTGCTACAATAAGTAACTGCAGAATAATTAAAGGTATTATATGGATAACAAAAAGATTGTGCCGTATTATTTGGGTTTGGCGTCATGGTTACCGTTCCTGCTATATTTGCAAAGTTAGTAACCATTAAAATATAAACTTGCCCAGCAGTTACTGTAATGGTGAAGTTTTCTGTTGCTGCTGTAGAATAACTACAACTAATAGGACTACCATTTGGAATCAAAATACAACCTGCATCTCTACTTGGAAAAGGACCCCAGAGTGCATAATCTACATCAATAGGGGCTCCTGCAGTGGTGACCTGGTTTATAGTATAACTTAAAGAACCACTTTGAGCAGCCTCTAAAAAGAAAAAACTTGCATTTGGTGAAGTCCCTAAACATCCATAAGATCCCAAATTAATAACAGAAGTTGCGTTAGGATAGGTTATAGGTTGGTTACATAATGAAACCGCTTCAGGACATGGAACCGATCCAATACATAAACTAAATGAAACCGCTGTATTGGTAGATGCTGTAGTATACACTCTTACATAATAGGTTTGTCCAATTACTAAACTGTTTGCTACATAGGTTGTTGCACCACATTGTAATTGATTAAATCCGTTACAAGTCCCTGAATACAAAGCAAAATTAATTGTTGTACCTGCAGGTGAAATATTTGATAAACTAAATGTATGTGTCGGTTTAGTTGCAACAAATGAATACCAAACATCGTTTGCAGTTGCCGCACAAGTTAAAGCTGGTGTTAGTGAAGGTGAAGCACCTGTTAAAACTCCATTATTTAATATAGTACAATTTAAATCATCATTAAGTATAGCAACTGTTGCATTAGTACATAAATCATTAAGTGGAGTTGTAGTGAAATTTACTCCATCTGACCAAAAACTAAAATTAGTAGAAGAACAGATTGCTTTAACATAAAACGTATACGTTGAAGAAGGATTTAGACCTGTCAATAAAAATGGACTTGTAGCATTTACACCTGTAAAAGTTAAAGCCGGTACATTTGAACCAACTGGTAAAGCTATTATTTGCCATTGCGTTGCACTACCCGATTCAGTCCAAGAAACTGAAGCTGTAGTTCCTGTTACATTTGATACTGTTACTGCTGTAGGTTTAAAACATGTGATTGGTTGTGTACAAAAAATTGTAGCATCCCAACCAGGAGCAGTTCCCGTTGTATTTGAAATAAATGAAAAATATAAACAACCATTTGGTGATGTTGAAGTAAAACTTGGAGGTAATGTAGCTCCTGAATAGGTCCCAACAATTGGAGAAGTTGGTAAATCACCATTTCTTATAATTAAATTATCACCCGCAGCTAAATTAAACGAGTTAAAAACTACAGTTACAACATCTCCAACGTTAGCTGGGCAAACTGCAACAAATGTACTTTCATTATTTTGATAACCACCAGTTGTTCCTCCTGTATCGGTATAGTGATCGCCAGCACAGAAATTTGGAGTAGTACAAAAGGTTACCGGAACAGACCAAAAACTGAAATCAGTTGATGAACATCTTGATCTTACATATACATCATAACAAGTTACAGAAGTTAATCCAGTTATTGAAAATGGATTACCAGTTGTAACGACTCCAACTGAAGTCGCCGTTGGTGCAGGAGCACCTGTTGGTAAAACTAAGACTTCCCATTGCGTTTCTGTGGCGCCATTTGTCCAGTTTACTTGTGCCGCGTTATAATAAATATTTGAAATAGTTAAATTTCCTGGTTTAGGACAAGTAACTAAATTTAATTTTATATTATCAATTGCAGCTGGAGGTTGATTTCCAAGTGTATTGTTATTTCTCCATTCAAAAACCACACGCATGGTTCCACCTGCATAAGGTGTAGCATTTAATGTGTAATTTTGTGTAGTGAAGTTTGATGTAGAATTAAAATCAGCACCTATTTTTATTCTACTATTTGCAACAGCTGTAATTTGTGATCCAGCTGCCGGAGTAAAAGTAGCAGGTACTGTCCAAACTCGCAAATAATCTTGTAGTGCCTCGCCTGTAGATCGCCAATCAAATGTAAAGTCCAATTGAGTCGCTCCTGCTGGAATTACAAAATCTTTATATGCTTGTACTATAGATGTAGCCGTATTGTTGTAAGTATTTGTAGTACCATTAGTATCTGTTATATATAAAGCGTGTGTCCCTCCGTTGTTAACTCCGGTTCCAACTGCCCATTTATTAGGTTGTGAACCATTATTTAACGTCCAACCTGTTAATGTTTCTAAACCATCTATAAAGTTTAATGGTGTAGCTACTTGAGGCATTGTAAATGAAAAAGGCCCTGACCAAATACTATTATATCCATTATTACAATCCGCTCTTACATAATATTGATAAACAATACCAGGAATTCCGGTAAAAACATTTGTAGTATTTGAAGTTGTTGGGGTAAAAGTTGTACCGGTAGGTAATCCATAAGGTGCCGCTCCAACTGAATATTGCCATGAAGTAATTCCTGTTTCAGATGTCCATGATAAATTAGCTGTTGTAGGCGATGTAATTGCCGCCGCTAAAGCCGTTGGTTGATTACAAAAAACTTGTTGTATCGTTAATGTATATCCAACAGTTTGTTGTGCCACACTTGAAGATATAATAATGTAATATGTAGTACCCGCAACTACTGGAAATGGATTGATATCTCTAATTCCAGAAGAAGGATTTGCCACTCCAGCTAAACAAGTTGCCCCTGTTGTTCCTGGACAAGCACTATAAACATGTATACTTGAACTTGCATTTGTAGGTGATAAAGAAATAGCTATGTTACCTGTAAATGTGGCAGTATAGGAATAAAATACATCATTACCTGCCATATAATTTGCAGCAGAACCACTACAAGCTAAAGGTTGTGCAGTATCAAAAAGGTCTAAATAATTTGCTGTATCGTCAACTGTTTGATAGGGTAGCGTGCCAACCACAATAGGACCAGCACAAGTATCTCCTAAAGAGGCCGTTTGAAAACTTCTTGGTCCAAACCAATCACTCACAAAACCATTAGCACATACAGAACGAACTTGAAATTTATATAGCGTATTAGCCAATAAACCTGTTGCAGTAAATGGATTTGTAGTTACATTCGTATAGGTAGGTACACCTGTAAAGGCACTGGCAAAAGGCACCACTTCTATTTCCCAAGCGGTAATTCCACCTGGATTACCCCAACTTAATTGAGCAGTGGTAGTGCTTTCATTAGCAGTAGCTAACGGTCCAATTGGCGCATTACATTTTTGTGCTACGTTAACATTATCAATTAACCACCTGTCTCCATTATCATTTGTCATTACAAATGCAATATAAATGGTAGAACCAACAGGATATGTAGCCGGTATATCAATTACTTTTTCTTCATAAACATTGGCTACAGCAGTTAAGGAAGCCTCATCATAGGAAACAAGGTTGGTAAAAGTTGCCGTATTGGTTTGCGAAGTAGCTGAAATTTTAATATCAAATAAACTTCCTTGCACTCCTGTTTGAATGGTTTTAGTATAAAAACGCAACTGACCATTAACAGGTACAGTAACTGCAGAAGTAACCATCCAGTCAATCGCCTGGCCTGTAGCTACATTTTCTTTGTTTATTAATGCTGATTTACCAACTCCTCCATAGGTAAAAGCAGCTAAGTTAGTTTCAGACCAACTTTGAGCTGTTCCTGTTCCGGTTTCAAAAGTTGTCCAACCTGTTGGGGGAAATGTTGCACCTTCAAAGTTTTCGGATATTTGTCCGAAAACACTAAAACCAGCAAACATAAATAATAATAAAAGTAGTTTTTTCATTATGTATCGTGATTAATTAATTTATTTAACTTTACAAAAATATAAACTTTTAGTAAACATCTTCAATATATCGACAAAAAACATCTTTTTATCGATAAAAAGCTGTTTTTTGTAAATTTATTTTTGCTAATTTTGTAAAAAATAATTAATTTGAATTCAAAAAAAATATATTTTGCTTCCGACCAACATTTTGGTGCGCCAACTTCAGAAATTAGTTTTCCTAGAGAACAAAAATTTGTGGCTTGGTTAGACGAGGTAAAAAAAGACGCAAGCGCCATTTTTTTATTGGGCGATTTATTTGATTTTTGGTTCGAATACAAAACGGTTGTTCCAAAAGGTTTTATTAGGGTTTTAGGAAAGTTAGCTGAAATTAAAGATGCGGGTATCCCTATTTATTTCTTCGTTGGAAACCACGATTTATGGATGGGTGACTATTTTGAAAAAGAACTCAATATTCCTGTTTATCACGACAGTAAAGAATTTACCTTTAACGGAAAAACATTTTTAATAGGGCATGGAGACGGAAAAGGTCCTGGCGATATGGGTTACAAACGCATGAAAAAAGTGTTTACAAATCCATTTTCAAAATGGTTGTTTCGTTGGTTGCATCCTGATATTGGGGTAAAATTAGCACAATACTTATCGGTTAAAAACAAGCTTATTTCTGGTGCAGAAGACGTGAAATTTTTAGGCGAAGACAACGAATGGTTGGTACACTATTGCAAACGTAAATTAGAAACCAAACAATATGACTTTTTTGTTTTTGGACACCGCCATTTACCTATGGAAATTACTTTGAACGAACAGTCAAAATACATCAATTTAGGGGATTGGATTGGCTATTTTACCTACGGCGTTTTTGATGGAGAAACATTTGAATTGAAAAAATACGAATAACAAAATTCAATGTCAAAATTCAAGGTCAAATTCAATGTCAAATTCAATGTCAAAATTCAAGGTCAAAATTCAAGGTCAAATTCAATGTCAAAATTCAATGTCAAATTCTATTAAGAAATTTACAATTGGACTTAATTAGTATTTCCTAATCTTTTTCTATTTCTAAATCTCTGAATTTTGGCGAAGTAATGGCGGTGGTTCCTACTACAAATAACGTCATGATGCCTCCAAAAACTACAGCATTTACTACTCCGAATAATTTAGAAGTTAGTCCGCTTTCAAACGCACCTAATTCGTTGGAAGAACCCACGAAAATAGAATTTACAGATGAAACCCTACCGCGCATGTCATCGGGCGTGTAAATTTGAAGTATTGTAGAACGGATCACTACTGAAAAACCATCGGAAACCCCACTAAAAAATAAAGCAATTACTGAAATCCAAAAGTTTTGTGATAAGCCGAAAACGATAATACATATTCCAAAACCGAAAACGGCTAGCAATAATTTTTTACCTGTATTTTTTTTGATAGAAAACAAAGTAGAAGCTAGCATGGTTAATAAACCGCCAATGGCTGGTGCCGCTCGTAAAATGCCGAATCCCTCTGAACCTACTTGTAAAATATCTTGTGCAAAGATGGGCAATAAAGCTAAAGCGCCGCCAAATAAAACCGCAAACATATCTAACGAAAGCGCGTTTAAAATAATTTTATTTTGAAAGACAAATCGGATCCCTGCTTTTAAGCTTTCTGAAATGGGTTCGCCAATTTTTTTATTTAATATAGGTTTTTTACTAATTTGTAGCAACATGAAAATTCCTAAAATAATAGAAATTGTCACGAAAATCATAGAATTAAATATGCCGATTCCGCCAATAAAAAAGCCAGCTAAAGCAGGTCCAATTACGGCAGAAACTTGCCAAGACGAACTGCTCCAAGTAGCTGCATTGGTAAATTGCGATTTTGGCACAATTAGTCCTAACAAACTAAATACGGATGGAATGATAAACGACCGAATGATTCCACCTAAAAAAACCAGCGTATAAATAGCATATAAAAAAGGTTGTTTTCCAATTGTTGTAGCCGTTTCAGGATAAAACAAATAGCAAAATAATAGACTAATTGTCGCTGTTCCAGCAAAACATTTGAGCAGCATACTTCTTTTTTCAGATTGGTCTACAATATGTCCTGCAAACAAAGCCATGGCTATTGCTGGAATCACTTCCATAAGCCCAATTAATCCTAATGACCACGGGTTTTTAGTAATTCGGTAGACTTCCCATTCAATCAAGACAAATTGCATGGACCAAGCCAATACAAAAGCTAATCGCATCAAAACAAACCAACGAAATTCTGGAATTCGTAAAGCTGAAAATGGGTCTTTTTTTGTCATTCTATGGGTACACAGATTACACGGATTATCTTAATTGGAAAATTTTTTTTCTTTTTCTTAACCGCAAAGTTTTTCGCAAAGCACACAATGAAATCATGAATTATAAATGATGCATGACTTTTCACTATTAACTTTGTTACTATGAAACTTGCTACTTTTTACTTTTAATTGATTCTTACATCACGCAATTGCAATTGCAAACTAACCGTTCCGTTCCATTCATTTTCTTCTAAAACATAAACAGCTTCAAAAGGATTTCTGTTTTTTACAACCTCTATTTTAGCTCCAAGTCCAAAACCAATCGCATTAAAATTTGGGGAATTATTTTGTTTTACAAAGGCTTTTAAATGTTCGGCATCGTTACCCAAAGTTTTGGCATAACCTGAATCGATTACGTTTTTCGACAAAAAAACAGGTGTCATATTTTCGGGACCAAAAGGTTCGAATTGCTTTAGAATGCGCATAAATTTTTCGTCTAAATCTGAAAAATTCATTTCTAAATCTACTGAAATTTCTGGAATCAATAAATCGGGATGAATGGTTTTTTTGACTTGATTTTCAAAAGCTGCTTTGAATTTTTCGTAATTATCTTCTTTCAATGTCATTCCGGCAGCATACCTATGTCCTCCAAATTGTTCCAAATGTTCGGCACACGCTTCTAACGCATTATACACGTCAAAATCTTTTACGGAACGTGCCGAAGCGGCTAATTTATCGCCGCTTTTTGTAAAAACGATAGTTGGTCGATAATACTTTTCAACCAAACGAGATGCGACAATTCCGATGACGCCTTTGTGCCAATTTTCTTGATACACCACCGTTGAAAATCGGTTTTCTTCCTTATTTTCTTCAATTTGAAGCAAGGCTTCTTTGGTAATTTGTTTGTCCAATTCTTTTCTGTCCGAATTGTGTTGCTCAATTTCGGATGCAAATTGTTCGGCTTGTTCTAAATTGTATTCGGTTAAAAGTGCCACGGCTTCGTTACCGTGTTTCACTCTTCCTGCGGCATTAATTCTTGGTGCTACAATAAAAACCACGTCGGATATCGTTAAAACTTTTTTCTTTACATTTTGGATTAAGGCTTTTATTCCTGGTCGCGGATTGGAATTAATTACTTGTAATCCAAATTTGGCTAACACTCGGTTTTCACCCGTAATTGGAACAATATCAGCAGCAATGGCTGTGGCAACCAAATCTAAATAAGGAAGTAAATCTTCCATGGTTTGGTTGCTGTTTTCGGCTAAGGCTTGAATTAATTTAAACCCTACGCCGCAACCACATAATTCGTCATAAGGATAGGAACAATCTTCACGTTTTGGATCTAAAACTGCAATGGCATCGGGCAATGAATCGCCAGGTCGGTGATGGTCGCAAATGATGAAATCGATGTTTTTTGCTTTCGCATAATTCACATGGTCGATCGATTTAATCCCACAATCAAGTGCGATTATTAAGGAAACATTGTTGTCTTCGGCGTAATCAATTCCGAGATAGGAAATGCCGTAACCTTCGTTATATCTGTCTGGAATATACGTCGCCACATTGGGATAAAAACTTCGTAAATAACTAGAAACTAAGGAAACAGCGGTGGTTCCATCGACATCATAATCGCCAAAAACTAAGATATTTTCGTTATTGGCAATGGCTTTTTCGATACGGGAAACCGCTTTGTCCATATCTTTCATTAGATACGGATTGTGTAAGTCTTCTAAAGTGGGACGAAAAAAGGTTTTGGCTTGTTCAAAAGATTCTATTCCTCTTTGAACTAATAAAGTAGCGATAATTTCATCGACTTGAAGGGCATTTTGTAAGGCTTGTACTTTTTCTTTTTCTGGCTTTGATTTGATGGTCCAACGCATAATGATTTTGGATTTACGATTTGTGAATTACGATTTTTGGCTTATAGTATTGAATAACAAAGATATAAATTTTTTTAATTTAAACGCAAAGGAAGCGAAGATTTGGCAAGGGACACAAAGATTTTAACTTATCCTTTATACTATTTTTATTATTTTAAAAACCATATAAGTAATTTAAGGCAGTATAAGCAACCGAATTATGTCGTTTCACTTTTCACTTTTTACTTTTCACTTTTTACTTTTTATTTGGCTTGTAACGCTTCGCCTTCAAAATGAATGCCATCCCAACCAAAAATCATAAAATTTCTAATATTTTGATGGTCAGCGGCCTCTGGTGTGTTTAAGACATCTTGATAAAAATCGCCGAATAATGCTAAGGTTTCTTCTTTGGTAAATTGCTGTAATTGAGCAAATGCAAAAATTTTACACGAACCATTATTTTCACAAGCATGGTTTATTTGATTTCCATTTTTGAAAGCTGTTGGTGTGAATGTAAAGTTCTCATCAATATAAGTGATGGTTTCTGGGAAAGATTTTTTGTTTAGTGGGTTTTTCATTTTTTTCTTACTGATTACTAAATACTGAACACTATTTCTTCCCTCCTACAACCACAACAATTTCACCTTTTGGCGCTTTAATTTCAAAGTGTTTTAGGACTTCTTCAGCGGTTCCTCGGATGGTTTCTTCGTGTAATTTTGAAATTTCTCTGGAAACAGAAACGGGTCTGTCTGCACCGAAATATTGAATAAATTCAGCTAACGTTTTTAGTAATTTATGTGGAGAAACGTATAAAATCATGGTGCGTGTTTCTTCGGCTAAAGCCAAATAACGGGTTTGTCTGCCTTTTTTATCAGGCAAGAAACCTTCGAAAACGAATTTATCATTCGGCAATCCACTATTCACCAAAGCGGGTACAAAAGCGGTGGCTCCTGGCAAACAATCTACTTCAATTCCGTTTTCTACACAAGCGCGAGTTAACAAAAATCCAGGGTCAGAAATAGCTGGCGTTCCAGCATCGGAAATTAATGCAATGGTTTCGCCACCTTTTATTCGAGCGATTACATTTTCTACGGTTTTATGTTCGTTGTGCATGTGATGACTGTGCATGTGCGTAGTAATTTCGAAATGCTTTAGTAATTTTCCGCTAGTACGTGTGTCTTCGGCTAATATTAAATCGGCTTCTTTAAGCACGCGAATGGCACGAAACGTCATGTCGTCTAAATTGCCAATTGGCGTAGGCACTATGTATAATTTACTCATTTAAAACTATTAAAAAATACGAATTTCAAGAATTAGCACAAATTATTTTCTGTGTTCATTTATTTAAATTTATTTTCTACAATTTCTAAAAATCGCACTTCAAATTCTTCTTTATTTTCCCAATTATTATAATCCGGTTTTACAAAATCTAACACAAAAGATTTCGCTTCATCCCAATTAGTAAAGGTGTTTAGTTGAGATAATACCCTGTTTAAATCGTCTCCGTTTCCGGCAAATAAGTTTTTCTCAAAAGCAATTTTATCATTCAATCCTAAAACTATCGCTTTTCCATTTACAACTAGAGTTTCTTCTATACTTTCAGACGCTATTTCAACTTCTGGTGTTGATTCTGAAATCGGTTCAACTTCAGTACAAGCCTCTTCATTTTTCTCTTCAATAATTTCGGTTTCTGTTATGGGTTCAGAACTATCAGAAGTTGCCTCATTTGTAACTTCTTTTTTCTCAAAAAATGTATCTTGATAATCGTGAACTAAAATATCTTCCATAGAAATTTGCTTAGACACTTTTGTTCCTATAATTTCTGGATTAGAGGTAATTTCTTTCTTTTCTATTGGTGTTTCAATTACTTCGTGAACTTGAGATTCTTCAACTGCTGCTTCATCAATACCTTCGGATTTTATTTCTTCATTTACCATTTCTTCCATGTCGCTTGAAGGAAAAAGTTCGTGAGAAATATCGTTTTTTTCAAAAAGTTCTTCTTCAATTTGTGCTATATGTTCTTTAGAAGCCATTTCAATATGAATTTCTTCTTCATCTTCTACCTCAATAGTTCCAACTACAATTTGCGCTACTTTTTCTTCAAATAATGCTTCTGAGAATTCTTCATTTACCAAAGCGGTATTCGCTTCATAAAATTTTAAAAGTGTTAATTGCTCATACAATTTTTTCACTTCCTCAAGTAATTGAATGGTTTCTGTATGGTTTTTAAGCTTTAATAAACGGTGCGCTATGCTAATTAATTCGCCTTCAATTTTTTTCTTCATAACTTTTTGTTTGTGTTGAACTTTTATAGCGTTGATTTTTATATTTTTGTTATTATTACAAAGGTAAAAGAAATTATGTGTATAAATTCTTGTAGAAAGTATTTTTACAATTTTTTTTTCAACACAGATGTGCACATGTTTTTCAGACCTTTAACTTGGAGTTAATTAATTTAGATTAAAAATGTTTTTAGAAAATACGGTAAATCAGGAAGAACAATTTGGTTGGATAGAAGTTATTTGTGGCTCTATGTTTTCAGGTAAAACAGAAGAATTAATTAGACGATTAAAACGCGCACAATTTGCCAAACAAAAAGTGGAGATTTTTAAACCAGCAATTGACACAAGGTATGATGATGAAATGGTGGTGTCACACAATAAAAATGAAATTCGTTCTACTCCGGTTCCAGCTGCAGAAAATATTAGAATTTTAGCCCAAGGTTGCGATGTTGTAGGAATCGATGAAGCCCAGTTTTTTGATGATGAAATAATTACAATTTGCAATGATTTAGCCAACAGTGGCATCCGAGTAATTGTAGCTGGTTTGGATATGGATTTTAAAGGCAATCCTTTCGGACCGATGCCCGCACTTATGGCAACTGCCGAATACGTTACCAAAGTGCATGCCGTTTGCACCAGAACTGGAAATTTAGCCAATTATAGCTTTAGAAAATCGGAAGATAAAAAATTAGTAATGCTGGGCGAAACAGAAGAATATGAACCTTTGAGTAGAGCCGCTTATTATAAAGCAATGCGTGAAGAAAAACAAAAGTAAATTCAATACGAATTTCAGCAATTTGCACTAACAAATTCATAAAAATGGTAGTAAAATCTAACATATTAAACGAAGCCAGTATAAACTTCTCTACTTCTATAGAATTTGAGCATATTTCTATCGATAGTCGTAGTTTACAAAACGGAAATACCTCTTTATTTTTTTGTTTGAAAGGCCAAAATAATGATGCGCATATTTTTATTGAAAGTTTAATTGAAAAAGGAGTCCAACATTTTGTAGTGGAATATATTCCCGAAAATGTTAAAGGAAAAGCTCATTTTTGTATAGTAGAAAACACTACCGCCGCTTTACAAAAATTAGCAAAAGCTTATAAAAATCAATTTCAAATAGAAACTATCGGAATTACTGGAAGTAATGGAAAAACCATTGTAAAAGAATGGTTGAATTATCTTTTAAGTCCAGATTATTCTGTTGTTAGAAGTCCTAAAAGCTATAATTCGCAAGTTGGTGTACCACTTTCTGTTTTTGGAATTAATGAAAATCATACGCTAGGTATTTTTGAGGCTGGAATTTCTTTAAAAGGGGAAATGCAACATTTAGCCGAAATCATTCAGCCGAATATTGGAATTTTTACCCATTTAGGCACCGCACATCAAGAAGGGTTTACTACAGTTGAAGAAAAAATAATTGAAAAATGTCAGTTGTTTTCTAAAGCTGATGTACTAATTTTAGAGAAAAACGATTGGATTGAAAAACACCTAACAATACCAACATTTACTTGGAGTTTTGAAGACACTAAAGCCACTGTTTTTATACTTTCTACCGTTAAAAACAACCTAAAAACTACTTTAGAAATTCAATATAAAAACGAAATTTTTAAAATTTCACTTCCGTTTACAGATGCTATTTCTATAGAAAATGCTATTACTTGCATTTGCACTTTATTATATTTAAATATAGCCATTTCAACAATAACGGATAGAATTTCAAAATTATATAATATAGAAATTCGACTTCAAGCCAAAACAGGAATTAATAATTGTTTGTTAATTGATGATAGTTTTTCAAGTGATTATCAGTCGTTAAAAATGGCATTAGACTTTTTAGAACAACAAAAACTGCATCAGAAAAAAACCATTATTTTATCTGATATTTTTCAAAGTGGATTGAATTTAAATGAGCTTTATAGTAATGTAATCAAATTATTACAACAAAATAATATTGCACAAATTATTACCATCGGAGAAACCATTGGAAAGTATTTTCAAGATGTGCCAAATGTGATTTCGTTTGCAAATACAAAGTCATTTTTACAACAATTTAATACCGATTCGTTTAAAAACGAAACCATTTTAATCAAAGGCGCCAGAAGTTTTAATTTTGATGAAATTGTTGTTTTATTAGAAGAAAAAAACCACGAAACGGTTTTAGAAATTAACCTAGATGCGTTAACTCTAAACTATAATTTTTATAAACAAAAACTACAAAACGCAACCAAAATTATGGTTATGGTGAAAGCTTTTGGTTATGGAAATGGCGGCTATGAAATTGCCAAACAACTGGAACATTTAAAAGTTGGTTATTTGGGCGTGGCTTTCGCCGATGAAGGAATCGCATTGCGTAAAGCAGGAATTACCACTCCAATTATGGTATTAAATCCAGAAATTAGTAGTTATAAAGCCATGATTGCTTATAATTTAGAGCCGGAAATGTACTCTGTTTCTGGTTTGACTTCCTTTATTGAATTGGCCAAAGAAAAAAACCTCAACGGATATCCTATTCATTTAAAAATGGATACCGGAATGCATCGCTTAGGTTTTGAAAAATGGGAAGTTTCTGAACTAATTACATTACTAAAACATAATAATTTTGTAAAAGTAACCAGTATTTTTTCGCATTTAGCCGCATCAGATAATTTTGATTTTAAAGCGTTTACCTTACAACAAATTCAACTATTTGAGTCTATGGTTTCTGAACTTTCTGCTGCTTTGAACATTCAACCTATTCGACATATTTTAAATACTTCTGGTATTTTTAATTTTCCAGAATATCAATTTGAAATGGTGCGATTAGGAATTGGAATTTATGGCGTAGGCAATTCGGAAGAAGAACAAATTTCGTTAGAAAATGTTAGTGTTTTAAAAAGTATTATTTCGCAAATAAGAACGGTTAACGAAAACGAAAGTATTGGATATAACAGAAAGTTTTTAGTGCAAAAACAAATGAAAATTGCAACCATTCCTATCGGTTACGCCGACGGAATTAGACGTGCTTGGGGGAATGAAAAAGGGTATGTGATGATTCATAATCAAAAAGCTACTATTTTAGGCAATATTTGTATGGATATGCTAATGGTGGATGTAACTTCTATCCCTTGTGAAGAACGAGATGAAGTAATAATTTTTGGCGAAAACCCGCACGTACAATAAATAGCAAGTGTTTGCGATACCATACCGTACGAGATTTTAACCAGTATTTCGCAACGAGTAAAAAGAATTTTCTATAAAAATTAAACCTACTCTTTTAGTTTTTTTATAACTTCGTGTAACCAAATTTAACGCATATGAAAATTATTTCTGAATTTAAAGATTTTATTGCGAAAGGCAATGTAATGGATTTAGCTGTTGGAGTCATCATTGGGGGTGCTTTCGGTGGCATTGTAAAATCACTTGTTGATGATGTCATTACACCTGCTATACTAAACCCTGCCTTAAAAGCAGCAAACGTTGCCGACTTAGCACTTTTAAAAACGGATGGCGGTATTTTATACGGTAAGTTTTTAGCTGCCGTGATTGGATTTTTAGTGATTTCTTTCGTGATTTTTTTAATGGTAAAATCGCTTAATAAAATTAAAAGAACCGAAGAAGAAATTCCAACACCTTCTGGACCTACACAAGAAGAACTTCTAACTCAAATTAGAGATTTATTAAAAAAATAAACTGTATATAAAAAAAGCTGTTTCTCTCGAAACAGCTTTTTTTTATTGCAGACTAAAAATTAATCTAAAGCATTATTGGTCTTTCTATCTCTTAACCAATATTTCACTCGTTTTACCAAGTAGAACATCACGGGAACCATAACTAAAGTTAAAACCGTAGCATAGGTTAATCCGAAGATAATGGTCCAGGCTAAAGGTCCCCAGAAAATTACGTTATCACCACCCATATATAAGTGCGGATTAAATTCAGTAATTAAAGCGAAGAAATCAAAATTCAATCCAATAGCTAACGGAATTAATCCTAAAATGGCGGTTAATGCTGTTAATAATACCGGTCTTAAACGGTTTTTACCCGATTCGATGATGATGTCTTTTATTTCTTCTAATGATAAATCGTCGTGGCTTTTTAGGTTGTTGTCGGCTACTTTTTTATCTAATAATAAGACGAAGAAGTCCATCAATACAATTCCGTTTTTCACCACAATTCCGGCTAACGAAATGATTCCCATCATCGTCATTAAGATAACGAAATCCATATTGGCAATTACATATCCGTAGAAAACACCACTAAAACTCAATAAAACCGTAAATAAAATTACCATAGTTTTAGAAACCGAATTAAACTGTAACACGATAATAATCGTGATTCCAGCTAAGGCTAAAAACAAGGCGTACATTAAGAAACTTTGATTTTTTCCTTGTTCTTCTTGTACTCCAGAAAACGAATAACTCACGGTTTTTGGAAATTGATACGATTTTAATTCCGATTCAATTTGTTTCGTAATTTCATCACCATTATAACCCGTCAACACATTAGAATACACCGTCATAATACGTTTCTGGTTTTTTCTTTTGATTTGATTGTATGTGTTGGTTTTATTGGTTTCCGAAACGGCCGAAATAGGCACTTGCATCATTTGTCCGTTATTCTGATTTCGGAACGTTAAAGATTGATTAAACAATACATTTTCATTCTTACGTTGGTCGTCTTGCATACGCATTGTAATGTTGTAATCGTCATCGCCCTCTTTGTAAGTAGAGATTTCCTGACCATAAACGGAACGACGTAAATTAAATCCTAATTGTCCTGTTGAAACACCTAAGCTTCCTGCACTAACACGATCTACTTTTACTTCTAATTCTGGACTGTCTTTATTTACATCCACACTCAAACGCTCAATACCTGGAATGTTTTTCGAATTGATAAAAGCAATCATTTTATCTGCTTCTACTAACATTTCTTGATAATCGGTACCGGTTAATTGCACACTAATTGGATACCCAGCTGGAGGTCCATTGGCGTCTTTTTCAACCGTAACGGTAGCGCCTGCAACCCCTTTTACTTTTGCACGAATTTCATCTAAAACTTCAGTAGTGTTTACTCCTCGTCGAAATTTATATTCCGAGAAATTTACCGTTACTTTTCCTTTGTAAGGCGTTTCTGAAGCGGAACCTGCATCCACATTTGGATTTCCAGCACCTACACCTACTTGTGAAACAATGCTTTCTGCTAAGTAGTTTTTATCTTTTTCAACGTATTTGCTTAAAATAGCAATTACTTGTTTTTCTACAAACAAAGTCGCCTTATTGGTTTTTGCAATATCGGTTCCTTGTGGATATTCGATATATGTAATGACTTGATTTGGAATATTATCAGGGAAAAACAATACTTTTCTAGGGAAAATTCCCAATAACATAAAAGAGAAAATTAACATCCCAATAATCGTTGCTAAAGCCAACCATGCTCTTTTTCCAGTTAAAATTTTAGCTAAGAAATTTTTGTACTTGTTTTCCATTTTTGGAAAAAAGTTGTACTGAAAATCTTGCGTCCATTGGTATAATTTAAGTTTGTATAACCACATTAAACCTAACGAGATAATAGCTAAATGCCCAATCGCTTTTGCAAATGTAGAATCTGTTAAGTGGCCTAAGAATACAAATACAAATCCGACTACACTAAAGATAATCGTATATAATTTTGCTGATTTATTAGAAACATTTCGGTCTTCTGTATCCATTGAGCCACCTGTCATAGCTGCATTTACTACCATCGCTACAAATAACGAAGCTGTAAGTGTAACTGTTAAGGTTATAGGGAAATATTTCATGAATTTTCCCATAGTTCCAGGCCATAATGCGAAGGGTAAAAACGCCATTAAAGTTGTGGCTGTAGAAGAAATTACTGGCCAAGCGATTTCGCCAATTCCAATTTTTGAAGCGGAAACTCTATCCATTCCTTTTTGCATGTTGGCAAATACGTTATCGACCACTACAATTCCGTCATCCACCAGCATTCCTAATCCCATTACCAATCCGAAAAGGACCATCGTATTTAAAGTCAATCCGAAAGCCGATAAAATGGTAAACGCCATCAACATCGAAAGCGGAATAGCGGCTCCTACAAAAAGAGAGTTTCTTAATCCCATCGTAAACATTAAGACAATCATTACCAATACAATTCCGAAAATAATATGATTGGATAATTCGTCCACTTGATGTTCTACTCGAGAAGATTGATCATTTGAAAGTTCAATAGTTAAATTAGAAGGTAAATACGATTCTTTTGCTTTTTCTAGTTTTTCTTTTACTTGCTCAATCGCAGAAATCATGTTTTGATTGGAACGTTTTTTTACGTTTAGCATTACCACTTCTTGCCCTTTTTCTCGAGCATAGGTTGTTTTTTCTTTTTCTTTAAAGTTTACAACTGCGATGTCTTTTAAATACACCGTTCCTCCGAAAGATTTAACAATTACGTTTTCTAATTCTTTAGGATCTTTAATTTCACCTACAATTCGAATATTATTACGAGAACCTTGCGAAATTAAATTTCCGCCCGAAAGCGTCATGTTTTCATATTTCACCGCATTTTGGATTTCGTCAAAAGAAACCTGTGCTGCCGTCATTTTGAAAATATCAACCGCAATTTCTACTTCTTTATCATCAACACCTAAAATATCCACTTTTTTTACTTCTTTAATTTCTTCAATATCATCTTGAAGTAATTCCCCGTATTTTTTTAGTTGTTGTGTCGTGTAATTTCCTTTTAAATTGATATTCAAAATAGGTACTTCTTCTGAAATATTTAATTCGAAAACACTTGGTTCTACTTTGCTTCCATTATCTAAATTGGGCCAATCGGTATCTGCTTTGATAACATCTACTTTGTCTTTTATTTTAGTTTTTGCTTCTTCAATTGTAACTTTATCAGCAAATTCTACAATGATCATTCCGTAATCTTGAAAGGAATTAGAGGTAATTTTCTCAACACCTGAAATGTTTTTAAACTCTTTTTCAAGAGGTTTAATAATTAGTTTTTCTACATCTTCAGCTGAATTTCCTGGGAAAACAGATGAAACATACACCTTGTTTTCAATAATCTCTGGGAAATCTTCACGAGGCATCGTTACATAGGCAATAACACCTGTAATAACAATTAACAACGTTAAAATATATACTGTAACTCGATTGTCTACAGCCCAACTCGATATTCCGAATTCTTTGTTTTTATGTGACATAAATTATGTTTATGAGGTTTATTTTTATGTTTATAAGGTTTATTTTTTAATTTATCCTTATTTAAAATTTACTCTTGTTTTAATTGTGCTTTTTGCAAAGCATCTAATAAAAATGTAACTTCTTGAAGTTTTATTCTTATTTCTAAATATTTAGATTCTTCAATGTAATTTAAGTCTAACGCAATAATGAGTTGATTTAATCATTCTAAACCAGAACCAAAGGCAATTTCTGTAAATCGTGCTTTGTCTTTTTTTGTTCTTCTACTTGAGCCTTCTGCTAAATTTGAAGGAATAGATATTGAACATCTTCTCATTTGACTGGTTATTCCAAATAATTCTTCCTTTGGAAATGTTGATGTTAGTTTATAAATTTCTTTTGCTAATACTCTTGACTTTTGCCAAACTAATAAATTCTCAAAAGAATATGTTTTCAATTTATATTCCATCATAAACTTAAATAAACAGTATACACTTTATAAACTAAAAATTAAGCTTCATTCCGTCGGCGATGGTATTAGCACCTTCTGTAACGATAACATCATTTGCCGTTAAACCGCTCAAAATTTCGGTTACATTATCCGATGATTTTCCTACTTTTACTAGTACTTTTTTTGCAACACCTTTTTTACCGGTTACATTAGTGGCAATAAACACAAATTTGTTGTGCTCTCCGTCTTCTTGTACCACATTTGTAGGGACAATAATCGCATTGTTAACCGTGTAATCTATTATTTTAAGTTTGGCAACCTGATTTGGACGTAATAAATTATCTGGATTAGGTACGCTTACTTCTATACCGAAACTTCTGTTGCTCGGATTGATAAAATTAGCTACTTGACGCACTTTCCCTTTATACGTTTTTCCTAAAGACGTTAAGAAAACATCTACAACTGTACCCACTTTTAATTTACCAATATACGTTTCAGGAACGGTTGTAGAAACATACATATTGGATAAATTTACAATACGCATTAATCCTTGTGGGCTTGGTGCCACTACTTGTCCGCGTTCTACAAAAACCTCATCAATTGTTCCAGAAAATGGTGCGCGAATTACGGTTTTTGCTACTTGAGCTCGCATTTGTGCTACTGATTTTTGTGCCGAAATCATTTGAGCTTGTGCTTGTAAAAACTGAATTTCAGAACCAATTTTTTTGTCCCAAAGATTTTTTTGTCTTTCAAAAGTTGTTTTGGCTAAGGCATATTGATTTTCAATACTAGCTAATTGCTGACTCATTCCGGCATCATCAACTTTACCAAGAATTTGACCTTTTGAAACACGTTGCCCAGCTTTTACATTTAAAGCCGTTAATGTTCCGCCGAATTCAGGTTGCACTAAGATGTTTTCTTTTGTATTAACATTTCCTTGAATTTCTAAATAATGATTAAAAACAGTGTCTTTAATTGTTAACACAGAAACTAAAGCTTCAGATTCTGGTGCTTTATTACCATTAAGTAAGGCGGCATCTATTTTTTCTAATTCTGATTGAATAGCCGCTTTTCTGTTTTTTAATTCGGTGATGTTTTTATCTTTAATTAAATCATCCGTTGATTTTTCTCCACAAGCTATAAGTAATAAACTGGTGGCAATAAGTACTACTTTTTTCATATCTAAGTTCATTTATTTTAGTTAACTAATTTTTCTAAAGTTGCTTTTTTATTTATAATTTCAAGCATGGCTTGTAATGTTTCTTGTTGGGCTGCATATAATTGTTTTTGCGCTTCAGCAAAGTCAAAACTAGAAGACAAGCCTTCTTTGAATTTGACTTGTTGTTTGGCTTCGATACGTTCTGCTAATTTTAAATTAGCTTGAGCGTTGTTGTATTGATTAATACTATATTCGTAATCGCTTTTTGCTTTTTGATATTGCAATTTTAATTTCTGTTCTGTTTCTGTAAGTTGCGTTCTTGATTTTTCTAAATCAATTTTGGCTTGTTGTACGCGTGAATTTCTTCCACCACTACTAAAAATTGGCACATTTAATCCCACGCCAACATTTGAAAAATTACTCCATTTTTGAGTCGCATTCATAAATGAAAATTCATTTGAAAAGGCATTGTATCCAAAATTTACTTGGGCTCCTAACGATGGTAACCCTTTACTTTTTTCTAATTTCACTAAAAGTTGTTTACTTTCTTCAACATTTTTACCAATTTTATAATCGATATTTTCGTTTACATTAAATTCAGATCCTAATAATTGTAAATCAATGTTGTTTTGAGTTAAATCTTTTAATTTTTCTGTTAATACGATGGCATCATCTAAATTAATTCCTAACAATAATTTTACCATATTTAAGGCAATAACTCTTTGTTTAGTTACATTTTCCAAAGCGTTGTTTACAGAATTTAACGTAATTTGAAGTTGTTCAATAGTTTCTTCTTCAATTAATCCGTTTTTATAAATTTCTTTAGTGTCGGATAGAATTTTTTCTAAAACGGTTTTATTTTTATTGATAATTAAAATACTTTCATCTGCTAAAAGCACATTTCCATATGAATTAATTACAATTTCTTTAATTTCTTGATTCGTTTTTTCTTTGGCGTTTTCAGAAATTTTTAAATAGGTTTTAGCCGATTGTAAACCAACTAAATACGAACCATCAAAAATAAGTTGGCTCAATGTTAAATTTCCTATAGCTACGTGTTTCGTACCAAAAGCCAATAACATAATTTCATTTGGATTAGCCATAGGATTAAAAGCATTTGCTGCAGCGCCTTGCTTGGTAAACTCAAATGTATTTTGGTAATTTACAGCACCATTTAATTGGGGCAAACCCATAGTAGTGGTTTCCCATTTTTTTTGCTTCGCAAGTTCTAAATCTCGGTTCGCGTTTATTACGCTGTAATTGTTCTTTTGGGCTTGCTCAATAGCCTGTTTTAAAGTAAAACTAGCTACTTCAGTTTGCGAAAAAACTTGAATAGCACTCAAAAGAAACAGAAATACTGTTATTTTAATCTTCATTGTGTTAAATTTAATTATTAATAATCTGTAATTGTTTTTCTAATTCTATTATTCCGGCTTGAGTGGCCATAGCACGAGTGTGATACTCTAAGGCTATGTGCTCTAAATTATTAGCTTCTTTCTCTAAGGCGGTATTCTCGCTAATGCTAAATATTAAGGTGTAATAAAACTTTACATAATTTTCTACATCAATATTTTCTCGGTACAAGCCTTCGTTAATTCCTTTTAATATATTAGCTCGAAAACAACCTTCACATATTTCAATTTGATAGCCCACAACTTTTTGATAGACTTCTGGATAGTGTCTTTTTAATTGGTATACTGGAGACGTTTCGCTATATTTAAACATTTCTTTAAACATTCTACGAATCTGAAAATTTTCTTCAATAGCATTAAAGTTTTTCGAAACAATTTTGTCAATTGTTTCTCTAACTTCTTTATGAACCAATTGCGTGCTTTCCTCAATTAACAATTCTTTATTTGAAAAGTATTTATAAATTGTTTTTTTAGAAATACACATTTCGCAAGCAATATCATCCATAGTAATACTTTTGAAACCTAATTTCAAAAACATATCTTTGGCGACATTGACAATTTTTTCTTTCATTTAAGATATGATTTTTTGAAAATTAATTTTTGCCTATAATTAATTTTGATAACAAAACTACAACGGAAACTTTTAAAACTAAAATAGTTTCCGTAATCTTCACATAAATTTAACATTAAATTTGTGTCGCAAGTCTGCAATTATTAGCTTAAATTAGCCAAAAATTACAAATATGCTTTCATTATCAGAATATCAAAATGTTATTTCGGAAGAGTTTTCTAATCTACATATTCATAAACAACCGAAAAACTTATATGAACCAATAGATTATATTTTATCGCTTGGCGGAAAAAGAATTCGTCCTGTTTTAACATTATTGGCAACTGATATTTTTGATGGCGATTATAAAAAAGCCCTTCCAGCCGCCAAAGCTGTTGAAGTTTTTCATAATTTTTCGTTAGTTCATGATGATATTATGGACGATGCGCCTTTAAGAAGAGGTCATGAAACTGTTCATGAAAAATGGAATATCAATACTGGAATTTTATCTGGTGATGCGATGCTAATATTGGCCTATCAGTATTTTGAAGTATACGAACCCCTAATATTCCAGAAATTAGCAAAATTATTTAGCAAAACTGCTTTAGAAGTATGCGAAGGACAACAATATGATGTGGATTTTGAAACCCGTGATGATGTAACCATTCCGGAATATTTAAAAATGATTGAATACAAAACTGCTGTGTTGCTTGGAGCAGCTATGAAAATGGGTGCAATTGTAGCAGCAACTTCAGAGGAAAATGCCGATTTAATTTATAATTTTGGATTAAATTTAGGCATCGCTTTTCAATTACAAGATGATTATTTAGACGCCTTTGGAAACCCTGAAACCTTTGGAAAACAGGTAGGTGGCGATATTATTGAAAACAAAAAAACCTATTTATATTTAAAAGCAATTGCCTTTTCAAATGAGAAGGACAAACAACAATTATTGCATTTATTTTCCATTCAACCCAATGATAATTCAGATAAAATTGAATCCGTAAAAACAATTTTTAATACTTCTGGTGCCAGCAAAGCTACGCAAGACGCCATTGCTAAGTATACAGAAATAGCCTTTGAAACGTTAGAAAAAATGCAAATTTCTGAAGACAAAAAAATGGTTTTAAGATTGTTTGGAGAAAAATTAATGAACAGAAATGTGTAACAATGACAATTTCAATAACAAAAATCAATTACAAGTTTTAAATTTGATTTTTGTTATTGAAATTGTCATTGAAAACTTGTAATTGACATTGCATATGTATTTACCCCCAACATCTATCGATTCATTAATTGAAGAAGCCGAGAAACAAGATTTATATTTCAAATTAATTGAGCAAACCAATAAAGATTTTGGGTTAGCAAATGAAAATATTGATATTCCGTTGGATATTTTCCCATTTGAATTAAAGCTTTTGATTCAGGAAAAAATTTTAAAGCTAATCAATTACAAATTCGCAGAATACTTAAATTTACTATATATTATTGATGTTTCCGAAGATCAGATTAAAAAATTGGACGGTTCAGATGTTTTTAAATTATCCGAAGACGTGACTTTTTTAATATTAAAACGCGAATGGCAAAAAGTATGGTTTAGAAATAAATATTAATTTATTCTAAGTCTTTCTTCAAAATTACTTTATTCCACAATTCTTTGCCTTCTTTATCAAATAATGTTAATTTCATTTGACGGGTGTCTTTTTCCCCAGAAAAAGAAAGTATTCCAAAAACGTGTTGCGCAAATAGGCTGCCTTCCACTCTATTTTTATTTTCTTCTTTGGCAATTTTTTCAATATTTCCATGTCCAGAAGTTAATGGAGAAACCGTCCAATCATACAAAGAATACGCGTCAGATCTTTTCAACATTGATAATTCTGTAAAATGTCTGTCGCCCGAAATAAAGGTAACTCCTTTGATTTTATTCGCTGTAATTTCATTTAATAATGCCTCTTTCTCTGTTTTATAATTTTCGTAATTTTCAAAAACAGCAGCTGAACTTAGAACTTGTCCGCCAATTACGATAATTTTAAAACTGGCTTTTGACGTTACTAAGGCGTCAATTAACCACTCTATTTGTGTTTTTCCTAAAAGTACTTTTTCGCCTGTTAATCTGTCGTTTGGCGATCTAAAAAAACGATTATCTAACAAAAACACTTCTGCATCGCCCCAATTAAAACAAGAATAAATACCTTCTTTTTGATTGGGATTCATCCCATACGATTTATTTGCCCAAAAATCTTTAAAAGCTTGTTGCGTTTCATATTTGTAATAAAAACCTCTATCGCCATCATTTGGTCCAAAATCGTGATCGTCCCAAATGGCAAAATTTTGAGTTTTAGCTAAAAGCGCTTGAGTTTCTTTTATCTTTCTTGTATAGGTGTAGCGATGTTGAATTCCTGTTTTACTATCCCAATCTGCTTCACGTAAGTAAATATTATCACCACCCCAAATCATAATGTCTGGATCCTTTTTAGCAATACTTTCAAAGATGGAATAATTAGAACCATAGGGTTTTCCAGGTCTATCTAACGCTTCTTCACTTATGTAAGCGCAACTTCCTAAAGCAATAGTAAAATCGGGCGCTTTTTCGCGAAATTGCCATAATTTTTTAGAAGAAAAAGAGGTTTCATATGGCAAAATTATTTTTTTGTTCTCCAAATAAACCTCATAATTGTATTTTTTTCCTGGCTGAAGTTTGTCTAAAACTACATGACAAGTAAATGCATTGTCTTTAGTTGTATTGTACTTTTCACTTTTGAAAACTTCTGTTACATTGTCTTCGGCATAATAAGAAATATAAACCGTAGATGGTTTTTCCGTTTGGAGCCAAATCATGGCTTCTTTCATTTCGCAATAACCGACCATAGGTCCAGATTGTAAATTATTTTGTGAAAACAAGGTTGCTGAACACAATAAAAAAGCAAGAATAAAACGCATAATTTTTTTTGTAAAGTAGAAAAACAGAGTAGATTTTATTTTAAGATAGTATTACTTTTAAAACATTACTCTAACAAATGGAAGCCAAGATTGACCATAAATATTATTTTGGTTCGCATGAAGTAAATTAAATCTAACCCCAAAAGTTACGTTTTGTTGACGATATCCAGCACCAACAAAAACCGCAGTATTCCAAAATGAATCTTTGCCGCTATGCACTGCGTCAAATTTTCTGTTTATTAGTAATTGTTCTATTTCTGTAGAAAGTTGAATATCTTCAATTGGATGAAATAATCCAATTACACTTCCACCAAAAATAGTAGATTTAAATCCTGTAGCATTATAATTTGAAGGATTTGATTCTTGAGCGACATAGCTTCCTGAAATTCCTACACCAAGGCTTACTGTTTTATTTACAT
Organism: Flavobacteriia bacterium; assembly: GCA_004293045.1. Taxonomy (GTDB): domain Bacteria; phylum Bacteroidota; class Bacteroidia; order Flavobacteriales; family Flavobacteriaceae; genus Flavobacterium. Next base: position 29,953 of record RDXY01000016.1, read on the forward strand.
GATAATACCCCGATGGAGCTAAAGAAAAATTTGAAAAGCCATTCCCAAAAGCCAAACCCAAACCACCACCAAATTGGACTTTTTGCCAAAAAATAGATTTTGTTTTAGGAATGCTGTCTTGCTGAGAAAACAAGTCTGCGGAATTGAGAAAAATTAGTGTATAAAAAAATGCATTTAGTAACTTTCTCTTAATTTTCATTATATTTATTACTTATTTGTTAATTTGAATATAAAAGTATGAATTTCTTTGAACATTTAGCATAAAAGTTTATACTTTTGCATAAAATTTTTTAACCAAATCGTCATTAAGACAGAATTATGGATAGGTTTTCCTTTTTAAACGCAGCACATACTGCATTTTTTGCAGATTTATACGATCAATATTTACAAAATCCAGACAGTGTAGAACCAAGTTGGAGAAGTTTTTTCCAAGGTTTCGATTTTGCTAATGAATTTTCTAATCCAGGAGAGCAAATTGCACATACTGCAAACGGAATTGCTTCCGGTGGAAATTCTGAGCAACTTCAAAAAGAATTCAATGTTTTAAAACTAATTGACGGATACCGTACCAGAGGACATTTATTTACCAAAACAAATCCAGTTAGAGAAAGAAGGGTGTTTTCACCAACTTTGGCTATAGAAAATTTCGGATTGTCTCAAGCGGATTTAGCAACCGTTTTTGATGCGGCCAAAATAGTTAACATGAAACCTAGCACGTTAGCTGATATAATTAAGCATTTAGAAAGTGTGTATTGTTCCTCTATTGGTGTGGAATTTATGTACATTAGAGAGCCTAAAGTACAAGATTGGATAAAAAACAGATTAGATATTAACGACAATCAGCCTAATTTTTCAGGTGATGTTAAGAAAAATATATTAAAAAAGTTAAACGAAGCAGTTTCTTTTGAAACCTTCTTACACACAAAATACGTAGGTCAAAAACGATTTTCATTAGAAGGTTGTGAAGCAGCTATTCCTGCATTAGACGCGCTTATTGAAGCCGCTGCAAAAAAAGGGGTAGAACAATTTGTAATGGGAATGGCACACCGGGGTCGTTTAAACGTTTTGGCAAATATTTTCGGTAAAAACACACAAAATATTTTCTCAGAATTTGACGGAAAAGATTACGATGACGATATGTATTTTGATGGGGATGTAAAATACCACTTAGGATTAACATCCGACCGAGTTACCGATTCAGGAAAAAAAATAAACTTAAATTTAGCGCCAAATCCATCTCACTTAGAAACCGTTGGAGCTGTTATAGAAGGTATAACAAGAGCCAAACAAGATCGCTATTTTGCAGATGATTTTTCAAAAGTGTTACCTATTGCCGTTCACGGTGATGCAGCCGTAGCCGGACAAGGTATTGTGTATGAAATTATACAAATGGCAAAATTAGATGGATACAAAACAGGTGGAACCATTCACCTAGTGATCAATAACCAAGTTGGTTTTACTACAAATTATTTAGATGCTCGTTCTTCTACGTATTGTACAGATATTGCAAAAGTAACCTTATCACCCGTATTACACGTTAATGCAGATGACGCAGAAGCTGTGGTTCACGCCATGTTGTTTGCTTTGGATTATAGAATGGAATTTGGAAGCGATGTATTTATTGATTTATTAGGATATAGAAAATATGGGCATAATGAAGGTGACGAACCTCGTTTTACCCAACCAAAATTATATAAAGCCATCGCCAAACATAAAAATCCTCGAGATATTTATGCAGAAAAACTAATGACGGAAGGTGTAATTGATAGCCAGTATGTTAAAACATTAGAAGAAACATATAAAGCTAAATTAGATGAAAATTTAGAAGAATCCCGTAAGAAAAGTTTAACTGTAATTACCCCATTTATGCAAAATGAATGGAACGGTTTTGAACAAGTTTCAGATGACGTGATGCTATCAAAATTTGATACAAAATTTGATAAAAAGCAGTTAACTGCTATTGCTTCTACTATTACAGAACTACCAAAAGATAAAAAATTCATTAGCAAAATCACGAAATTGGTTGGTGACAGAAAAGCCATGTTCTTCGAAAAAGACCAATTAGATTGGGCAATGGGAGAATTATTAGCCTATGGTTCTTTAATTACTGAAGGATACGATGTTCGTATTTCTGGACAAGATGTGGAACGCGGAACCTTCTCGCACCGTCATGCCGTAATTAAAGTAGAAGAATCCGAAGAAGAAGTGGTTTTATTAAACGACATCAACAATAAAAAAGGAAACTTTTACATCTACAATTCGCATCTTTCAGAATATGGTGTAGTTGGTTTTGAATATGGTTATGCGTTAGCCTCACCAAATACCTTAACCATTTGGGAAGCACAATTTGGAGATTTCTCTAACGGAGCGCAAATTATGATTGACCAATACATTTCTGCAGGGGAAGACAAGTGGAACAACCAAAACGGATTGGTTTTCTTATTGCCACATGGGTATGAAAATCAAGGTGCGGAGCACTCTTCTGCTCGAATGGAACGTTATTTACAAATGTGTGCCAAACACAATATGTATATAGCTGACGTAACGACTCCAGCCAATTTCTTCCACTTGATGAGAAGACAAATGAAAACAAAATTCCGTAAACCACTAATTGTATTTTCACCGAAAAGTTTATTACGTCATCCACAAGCCGTTTCAAGTGCGGAGGAATTGGCAAACGGACAATTTCAAGAAATACTGGACGATCCAAATGTTACAGATAAAAAAGCAATTAAATCTTTGGTTTTCTGTACAGGAAAAGTATATTACGATATTATTGCCAAACGTGAAGAATTAGGAAGAAAGGATATAGCCGTAATTCGTTTTGAACAACTATTCCCATTAGCAACAGAGCAAATTAAAGCGATTATCGATTCGTATCCAAATGTGGACGATTATGTTTGGGCACAAGAAGAACCAAAAAATATGGGCGCTTACGGATATTTATTAATGAATTTCGATTTAGTAAAATTACGTTTAGCTTCACCAAAAGCATATAGTGCACCAGCAGCAGGAAGTTACGAACGTTCTAAAAAACGTCAAGCTAACGCTATTGCTATGGTTTTTGATAAAAATTTATTTCAATAACAGTTATACAACACATTAATATAATTTTAGGAAGCATTTTAGCCTAAAACTTAAAACGAAAGAATATGATTTTAGAAATGAAAGTCCCATCACCGGGAGAATCTATTACCGAAGTTGAAATTGCAACTTGGTTAGTAAAAGACGGAGATTACGTTGAAAAAGATCAAGCTATTGCTGAAGTAGATTCAGACAAGGCTACGTTAGAATTACCTGCAGAAGCCAGCGGAATAATTACGCTTAAAGCCGAAGAAGGTGACGCGGTGGCTGTAGGCCAAGTAGTTTGTCATATTGATACAGCTGCTGCTAAACCAGATGGTGGAGCGCCTGCGCCTGCTGTTGAAAAAGCACCAGAAGTAAAAAAAGAAGAAGTAAAAGCAGCACCAGTTGCTGAAAAAACATATGCTACCGGAGCTCCCTCTCCAGCAGCTAAAAAAATTCTAGACGAAAAAAACATCAGTCCATCTGACATCGTTGGAACCGGAAAAGGGGGAAGAATTACTACTGAAGATGCCGCCAATGCTATTCCAGCAATGGGAACACCAACCGGTGGTTCTCGTGGAACGGAAAGAGTAAAACTTTCTATGCTACGAAGAAAAGTAGCAGAACGTTTAGTAGCCGCTAAAAACGAAACCGCCATGTTAACTACTTTTAACGAAGTAAACATGACGCCAATTAATACGATAAGAAACCAATATAAAGACGAATTTAAGGCAAAACACAATGGTCTTGGATTAGGTTATATGTCGTTCTTTACAAAAGCGGTTACAAGAGCCTTGCAATTGTACCCAGATGTAAATTCGATGATGGATGGTGACCATAAAGTAGCTTTTGATTTTTCAGATATTTCAATTGCGGTTTCTGGACCAAAAGGATTAATGGTTCCTGTTGTTAGAAACGCAGAATTATTAACCTTCCGTGGGGTAGAAGCAGAAATTAAACGTTTGGCTTTACGTGCGCGTGACGGACAAATTACGGTTGACGATATGACAGGTGGCACCTTCACCATTACAAATGGTGGGGTTTTCGGAAGTATGTTGTCTACGCCAATTATCAATCCGCCTCAATCTGGAATTTTAGGTATGCACAACATTATTGAGCGTCCAATTGCCGTAAACGGTAAAGTGGAAATTCACCCCATGATGTATGTAGCTTTATCTTATGATCACAGAATTATTGATGGTAGAGAATCTGTTGGTTTTTTAGTAGCCGTAAAAGAAGCATTAGAAAACCCAATGGAATTTTTAATGGATAACAATCCTAAGAAAGCGTTGGAATTATAATAACAAACCTAACAGGTTTTCGAAACCTGTTAGGTTTATCAAAATTATCAAATCCCAAATTCGGAAGAGTTTGGGATTTTTTTTGTTTCTTTGTTTTTATGAAGAAAACAGAGAAAAAAGCAGCTATCGGTTTTATATTTTTAACCTTAGTGATTGACATTACGGGTTGGGGAATTATTATTCCAGTCATCCCAAAATTGATTCAAGAATTAATTCACGGCGATTTAAGTGAAGCATCCAAAATTGGAGGTTGGTTACTATTTGCGTATGCATTTACTCAGTTTTTATTGTCGCCTCTAATTGGAAATTTAAGTGATAAATACGGGCGACGCCCCATTATTTTATTTTCACTTTTAGGATTTTCATTGGACTATTTATTTTTAGCCTTTGCTCCTTCCATTACCTTTTTATTTATCGGACGCATTATTGCTGGAATAACTGGTGCGAGTATTACAACGGCAACAGCCTATATTGCTGATATTAGTACACCAGAAAATCGAGCTAAAAACTTCGGAATGATTGGCGCTGCCTTCGGAATTGGGTTTATTATCGGACCAGTAATTGGCGGTTTATTAGGGCAATTTGGGGCTAGAGTTCCTTTTTATGCTGCAGCTGTTTTATGTTTCATTAACTTTTTATATGGTTATTTCGTATTGCCAGAATCGTTACCAAAAGAAAACCGAAGAGCCTTAGACTGGAGCAAAACCAACCCAATTCGTGCCATCATAAATTTAAAAAAATACCCAAAAATATTTGGCTTGTTTATATCCATTGTATTGGTTTATATTGGTTCGCACGCGGTGCATAGCAATTGGAGTTACTTTACCATGTATCAATTTAAATGGGACGAAAAAATGGTTGGCATTTCACTTGGAATTGTTGGTTTACTTGTTGGAATTGTGCAAGGTGGTTTAATCCGATGGATCAATCCGAAAATCGGAAATGAAAAAAGCATTATTTACGGCTTAGTGTTATATACGTTAGGGATGTTTTTATTTGCCATCGCTACAGAAAGTTGGATGATGTTTACCTTCTTAATTCCGTATTGTTTAGGCGGAATTTCGGGTCCTGCTTTGCAATCTGTGATTACAGAAAATGTTCCTGCTAATGAACAAGGCGAAATTCAAGGTACTTTAACCAGTTTAATGAGTGTGACTTCTATTATTGGTCCGCCGTTAATGAGTAATGTGTTTTATAATTTTACTAATAAAAATGCAGCGGTTCATTTCCCTGGCGCACCCTTTGTTTTGGGCGGAATTTTAATGTTATTTAGTGCGATTATTGCTTTTTATTCGTTTAAAAAACAAAGATTAATTGCTATTGCAAATACAAATACTGATTTGGATAATCAATAATAGCGTTTCCTTTAAGTAACACATCGGCACCAATAATACCATCGACAGGTTTTATTTTTTGTTGGGATAAAGCTTCGTTTACATGAGATAAATCGAAAAGTATAAAAACAGAAGACAATTGCTTCCAAGAACCAAGTTGAAGACAATTGTCTTTTGCTATTTTGGTAGGTATTGTTGTTGAACTAGCACTTGCAGCAGCTTTCGTATGATGCACTGCGTTTAAATGATATTTTTCAATACATTCAAAACCTATACAAGTAGTTGACGCGCCTGTGTCTAAAATGAAATTTCCAGCTACTCCATTTACTTTTACTTTAATTAGTAAATGTTGTGTTTTTAAAACCTTAAATTTTATTTTTTTGTATTTTTTGGCTTTTAAAAACGCTGGCAATGCATTCATTTAATATATAAATTTAATGGTTTTAAATTGATTTTTATTAGTAATATTAGCAAAATAAATTCCTTTAGTCAATAAGTTCAAGTTTTTAGTAGTTTGAGGCTCTAAGTAAAATTTTTCAATTTGTTTTCCATCAATTCCAAAAATTTCAACTTGTAATGTTTCCAAATATTCCGATTGAATTTTTCCGTTTGAAATGATCACTTCATTTGAAGACAAAAAGGAATCGGTTTGTAAAATTGCCGGAACAAAGCCAAAATTAGCTCCTAATAAATCTGCAGATTGTCTAGTTCCATCTAAATTTCTAATAATAAAAAACCAGTTATTTGCGGTAGTTCCAGTAGGAAGTGAAGTAATCGCCGATGTAGCTTCGCTAAAATAATTTCTGGTTCCAATATTAAGTGTGGCTACATATGCGTTAGCAGCACTATTCCATGTTAATGGAGTTAACGTAGTTAAATTAGTCCAAACGTCATGATAATCCCAAGTTGCTGTAACACCATCTGTTTCTAAACCTGTATAAATATACAAATTTGGATCGTTTAAGGGGTCAAAAAGCGAATAATTGCCAGCAGAACCATAAGTTATTGTTATTGTCCCCGAATTTATACTAAAAGGGTTTGGCGTAATAATAATTTGAGACCAACTTACTTGAATGAAAAAAAGTGTAATTAGATATAAAAAATTTTTCATGATGTTTTAATTTAGCGTTAATTTGTTAAGATTAAATATTGCCAAGCTTTTAGTCCAATTGGCGCATCTGACCTAAATTGTATTTTGTTTCCAGACATATAATCGGTAAAATCGCCTTGTAATTGAATTTTTGTTTCAATAGTTTCATTTGATAAATTTGCGATATAAATTACTTTTTTACCGTCTTTTTCACGTTCAAACGCTAAAATTTTAGTGTCGTCTTTTGTAGAAATCCGATTGTATGAAGCCGGGTTTTTTCCACCGTGTAATGCTATGTTTGAGTTTTTTAATTCTCCTAATTTTGATCTTAATGCCCAATCTTTTCCTTTTGTTTTTGGAATTAAATCTTTCTCGAAAAACTTTAAGCTGTGTTTCAATCCATATTCATTTCCGCTATATACTAAAGGCATTCCTGGCATTACATACGTTAAAGCGGTCAGGGCTTCTTCAGCAGCGCCTAATCGAGATTGAATGGTTCCGTTCCATGAGTTTTCATCATGATTGTCAACAAAATTCATTAAAATGTCGTTGGCTTCGTATTTATTATTTTTCTCTATCATGTATTTATCCCATGTCGCTACATTTTCTTTTCCTTGTGCGATTTTATTACTGATATGATGTCCGTCCCAAGCGTACGCCATATCAAACAAATTATCTTTTAATAATTCGGGTTCCCATGCCTCTGCTAACATAAAGATGTTTTTCTCTTTACGCAACTCTGGAATCGCTTGTTGCCAAAAATCCAAAGGAACATTTCCAGCTACATCGCATCTAAAACCATCAACACCTTCTTTTTGAAGCCAATATTTCATATCGTCAGTCATTTCTTTTCTCAGGTTTTGATTGTCGTAATTTAAATCTGCTACGTCTGTCCAACCCCAAGTTTTTCCTGTTTCTGGATTAATTGGATCAATAATCTCCCCTTTTTCATTTTGTGTATAATAGTCAGGATGTTGCTTAATCCAAACATGGTCCCAACCGGTGTGATTGGGTACCCAATCTAAAATAACATACATGCCATTTTCATGCGCGGTTTTTACTAAATTTCTAAACTCTTCAAGCGATCCGAATTCTGGATTTACTTTCTTAAAATCAGAAACTGCATAATAACTTCCTAAATATTTATGTTGTTCCGCTGCTGGCATTTCTGATGCAAATTTACTATTATCGCCACCAGTTGCTTTTCTTTTCGTTTGCGAAATGGGAAAAATCGGCATCATCCAAATGACTTTTACGCCTAAGTTTTTTAACTTAGGAATGTCTTTTGTAAAAGCGTTAAACGACCCTTCTGGTGAATATTGTCGAATATTCACTTCATAAATTACCGCATTTTCCAAACTACTCGAATCTAATATGTATTCTACAGGTGATACATTAAAATTTTGAGCTGGTAATAAAGTACTATTTGTAAAACTTAAGGCAAATACTGCCAATACTACTAATTTTTTCATAACTAATTAAATAAGAATTGTAAAGGGATTTCTAAACGTTTGTTCCAAGAATTCTCGGTATGATCTGCGTTTTCAAATTTTAAATTTTTGGAATTGGAAGCGTCAAATCCTTTAGCTTGTAATAGGTCATTGACGTCTTTTTCATACCTTACATATTCCGCATCTAAAGTTTTTGTTCCGAAATCAAAATAAATTTTATGTGTTTTTGGATGGGGTAATTTAGCCATTAAATACTGGAAAAAAGCAGTTGGGATAGGATTGTTTTCAACGTTTTTTAAACCAATCCAATGTGTGGATAAACAAGCAGCTTTCCCGAAAATAGCGGGATATTCACATAGGGCATACATAGAAATTAATCCACCCATACTGGAACCCATAATGGCCGTATTTTTTGTATCGGTATACACTGAAAAATGGGAATCTACAAATGGTTTTACTTCGGTAACTAAAAATTTTAAATAGTTATCTGATGAAATTTGTGTCAAATCTAAATTGATTTTTTTAGCTTCATCAATTACGAATTTTTTTTCTGAATCACTTAAAAATTCAATGGCTTTCTGTGGAAAATAATTTAAATGTCGAATGGTTGGAATGTTCCAAACAGCAACCACAATGACTTCTTTCATGGCTTGTTTTTGGGTTAATGAGTCTATTTTTTCATCTAAACCCCATTCTTGTTTGTTCCAAGTGGTTTTCCCATCAAAAAGCATTTGCCCATCGTGCATATATAACACTTGGTACTTTTTAGTTTCTGAATACGCTTTTGGCAACCAAATATCCACCGTTCTGGTAGCTACATATTTTGATGGAAAGTTTTCAATACGTTTTATTTGTCCTACAAAATCGTTGTTATTTTGTAAATCAATAATTTTTATATTTTCTTGTGAAAAACACATACAACTAAACGCTACTAAAAACCAAAATTTCATATGTAACTTATTTTTTTAATTCTAAAATTAAACTCGATTTTCCTTCGATAGTAAGTTCTGATTTTAAATCGAAATTCGCATCCGAAATAATGTCTTTGCCACTTGAATACGAAGCCAAACTTTCTTTGAATCTTTCTAATTTTACTGTTTGTTTGTCTTTGCTATTATTTACCACAACCATTACACTTTCGGTGTCGTTATAACGAAAATAAACATACACATTATTATCTGGAAGATAGTGCATTAATTTCCCGTTATGAATTATTGATTTCGATTTTCTCCAATTGAAAACTTTAGCCGTGAAATCAAAATAGTTGGCTTGTTCCGCTGTTCTTCCTGAAGCCGTAAAAGCATTGTTTTTATCTGACGCCCAACCACCAGGAAAATCCTGACGAATATCTGCATCACCTTTACCTTTATCACCTGCCATACCAATTTCTGAACCATAATATAATTGAGGAATGCCTCGCATCGTAGCTAAAATAGTCAAGGCCATTTTATACTTATTAAAATCGTTTTTATAAATATAATTGAAACGGTTGGTATCGTGATTTTCTGCAAAAATTAATAAATTATTTGGGTTGTCGTATAGGAAATCATTCACAAAATTTTCGTAAAATTTAAACATTCCGTCGTTCCAATTTGTGTTGTCTTCATTAAAAACATTTCCAAAAACATCGTGCATAGTAAAATCCATTACACTTGGTAAATAAGAATTATAGCTTTGAATTTTAGCAATTGGACTGTCTTTTTGCCAATAGGATATTTGTGCTTGATCGTGCATCCATACTTCGCCAACGATATTAAAATAGGGATATTCGTCGGTAATGGCTTTGGTCCATTTTGAAATTCCTTCTTTATCATTGTATGAATACGTATCCACTCGGAAACCATCTAAATCGGCGTATTCAATCCACCAAATCGCATTTTGAGTCAAATAATTTAATACCAAAGGATTCGATTGATTTAAATCGGGCATACTTGGCACAAACCAGCCATCCATACAAAGTTTTGCATCTATTGCAGAAGCGTTTGTGTCATATTGTGTGGTCATTCGGTAGTTACTTTGTTTGTAACCAGGAAATTGATGAAACCAATCGTACGTTGGCATATCTTTAAACATCCAATGTTCTGCCCCCCAATGATTCGTTACATAGTCTTTCACTAACTTCATGTTTCTCTTTTTCATTTCTGAAGAAAGACGAACATAGTCTTCATTTGTTCCGTATCGCGCATCGATTTTATACACATCAGATTGCCCATAGGTGTGATACGAATAGCCTTTGTCATTATCTTCACACAACGGCGTGCTCCAAAGTGCTGTTACACCTAGTGATTGTAGATAATCTAAATTATTTATTATTCCTTGAATGTCTCCACCATGACGCCCACCCGGATTATTTCTGTTGGCTTTTTCTTGTAAATTTGAATCCGAATCATTTTTTTCATTGCCATTTGCAAATCGATCTGGCATAATTAAGTACATCATATCGGATGCATCAAAACTTTTTCTATATCTAGAATTTTCTTTTCTTTTTTTGATTGCATACGATTGATTGAATGATTTCTTACCGTTTTTAAATGTAAAAATCAACTCTTTCGCGGACACATTTTTTAAATCGATGGTAACGAAAACGTAATTTGAATTCTCTGTTTTTTGAACCTGAGTAATTACTACACCATTAGAAACTGATACGGTATTTTGAGCAATGTTTTTACCATAAAACATAATTTGAACCTCATTGTTAGTCATGTTCTCGTACCAAAAAGGTGGTTCTACTTTATCAATTTGAGCAATAGAAAAATTGAAAAGTAAAATAGGCAATAAGAAAATTATTTTTTTCATTTGTAACTGTTTATTTTTATAAATTTATTTTACTTCTACAATACTAATTCCGTAACCACCACCCGGAGCAGTTGTCATTTTTAGTTTTGATTTATGCGTTACTTTTTGTTTTGTTATTTTATACGCTTGCGGATTCGTTTTGTAATGTGCCTCACTTGCATCGGCATAAATTGTAGCCTCATATTTTTTTCCTTTTTCTAAAAAGTCTAAGGAAATAGTTGCTGTTCTTGCTTGTAATCCGTTCACATTTCCAACAAACCAGTTGTTCGAATTTTTATCTTTACGTGCCGTTGTGATATAATAACCTGGTTCTGCTTCTACATATTTTGAAGTTTCCCATTCTACTGGAACATCTTTAATAAATTGAAAGGCATCTAAAAATCGGTTGTAATTTTCTGGTAAGTCGGCCGCCATTTGCAGTGGGCTATACATTACTACATACAATCCCAATTGATTGGCAATAGTAGTATTACAATGTGAATTATTCCCAGGATTTAATTTTGCAATATCCATTTCAAAAATTCCTGGTGTGTAATCCATAGGTCCGCCCATTAATCTTGTAAATGGTAAAACCGTAGTATGATTTGCTTTTGAACCTCCAAAGGCTTGAAATTCCGTTCCGCGAGCGGCTTCATTTCCAATTAAGTTTGGATAGGTTCTGCAAATTCCTGTTGGACGAACGGCTTCGTGTGCATTCACCATAATTTCATACTCTACCGCTTTTTCAATACAATATTGGTAATGATTTAAAATCGATTGGCTATAATGGTGCTCGCCTAAAGGCAAAATATTTCCTACATAACCACTTTTTACCGCGTTATATCCATTGTCTTTCATAAACTGGTAAGCTGCATCTAAATGACGTTCGTAA
>RDXY01000051.1 GCA_004293045.1 Flavobacteriia bacterium
AGGTTCTACTACTGCACCTACACCAAGTACTACAACAGTAGGAACAATAAATTACTATGTGTCACAAACCATATCGGGTTGTGAAGGACCAAGAAAATTGATAGCAGTAACTGTTAATCAGCCAACAACACCTATTGTAGAATTTAATTATGATGCGTTAGTGTATTGTAATAATGGATCTAATCCAGTAATGATTCAAAATGCAGGTTTTATCACAGGGGGAACATATACAGCAACACCTAGTGGATTATCCATTAATGCAAATTCAGGTGCAATAAATTTACAAACAAGTTTAATTGGAGACTATGTAGTTACATATACTTTAGCCAGTAATGGTTGTACACAAAGTGGTACATATTCTACTAATATAGAAATTTCTAGTGGGGTAACTTTTGTAATTGAAAGCAGTTGTGAAAATCAAAATATGATATTAAATGTTTTGCCAACTAATGGGTCAGATTTATCAGATGTAAATTATGCTTGGCAAAATACATCCGGAAATACAATTGGAACTAATTCGGCTCAATTTAATGTAAGTCAATATCTTGCAAGTAATACTTCCTTAACTTTTCCATTCACAATATCTTTAAGTGCAAATTCAAATGGTTGTATAAAAACGGTATCTTACGTTATTGATAATAACAAGTGTGGCGAAATTCCTAGAGGAATATCTCCGAATAATGATGGGGATAACGATACATTTGATTTAACAGGTTTAGGTGTTAATGAAGTAAATATTATTAATAGATACGGAATGGAAGTATTTACTTTTAAAGGAAGATACACAAATCAATTTAAAGGCGTTACTACCGATGGGAAAAACTTACCAGATGGAACTTATTTTTATAATATTTCATTTGAAAACGGAAAAAGTCTTACGGGTTGGGTATATATAAACAGACAATATTAAGACACTTAGAAGTAAAAATGATGGTATCAAAAGAAGCCAGCTATCAAAAAAAAATATATATGAAAAATAAAATCATCCCCTTTGCGTTTTTTGCATTATTTATGCTAAAATCACAAGCCCAACAGGACCCGCATTATACACAATATATGTATAATATGAATGTTATGAATCCAGCTTATGCTGGTTCTAAAGAAAGTCTTTCTTTGGGTCTTTTATACAGACAACAATGGGTAAGTATTGATGGAGCACCAAAATCTGCAACTCTTTCAGTACACAGTCCTGTAGGTAAAAAAGTTGGTTTAGGATTGTCTGTTATTTCTGATAAAATAGGACCAGTAGAAGAAAATAATGTATATGGGGATTTTTCATACACTTTAAAATTAGGTGGTGAAAATCGATTGGCATTAGGTTTGAAATCTGGATTAACTTTTCATAAAGTAGGATTATTTAGTGATATTGGTAATGGATATGTACCCCAACAGAATGATGTAGCGTTTCGAGAAAATTCAAGTAATATTTATTTTAATATTGGTACAGGGTTATTTTATTATACTAAAAAATACTATTTAGCAGCTTCTATCCCAAATATGCTTGAAGCAAAACATTTAGTTGTTAAAGATAACGGTAGTGAATATCAATTTGGAAGTGAAAAACAACACTTTTTTATTACAGGAGGTTATGTATTTCAATTGTCAGAAAACACCAAATTCAAACCTTCTTTTATGGCAAAGTCAGCATTCAATACTCCTGTATCTGTTGACATTTCAGCAAATACATTATTTTTTGAAAAGTTTGAAACAGGTGTCTCTTATCGTATACAAGATTCATTTGGAGCTATGGTAAATTTTGCAATAACACCAAATTTAAAAATTGGATATGCTTACGATTATATTACTTCAAAATTAAATGTAACAACGTCTTCTTCTCATGAATTCATGCTATTATTTGATTTAAATAGAATGAAAAAAGTATCCGTTTCACCAAGATTTTTCTAAAAAAATACTAAAAATGAAAAAAGTATATATTACATTAAGCTTAATTTTTATATCAGGAATTGTATTCGCTCAAGATATTGCTATTAAAAAAGCAGACCAACTTTTTGGTTCATATCAATATGTTGAAGCTATAGAATCGTACCTTCAAATAATAAAAAATAAACAAGGAAATCAACATATTTATCAAAATTTAGCAGATAGTTATTATAGCATTTATAATACTACTGAAGCTGCAAAATGGTATGAAAAGGTTGTAGAAAAAAATGCTGAATCAGAAACTTATTTTAGATATTCGCAAGCACTAAAATCTATAGGCAAATATACCGAAGCAAATTTACAAATGACAAAATTTGCAACATTAGTTCCTAACGATGTTAGAGCAAAAGAGTTTATGCAAAATCAAAATTACAAATTGACTTTAGAAAACTCAAAGGCGTTGTTTTCAATTAAGGAAACAACTCTTTCTGAACCAAAAAGCAATGATTTTGCAGCTATGTTAACAGCAACAAATGAATTGTATTTTGTAAGTACTAGAAACAGTAGAAAAATTGATAAATGGTCAAATGAACCTTATATAGATATTTTTAAAACATCAAGAAATTCCGACGGCAGTTTTTCAAAAGTCGAAGAAATAAAAGAATTAAACTCAATGTATCATGACGGACCCGTTACAATTAGTGCGGATGGAAATACCATGTTTTTTGCACGTGATGGTCATAGTACAAACTTATATGAAAAAGATAAAAAAAATAATGTAAAAGTAGGTCAATTAGGTATTTACAAAGCTATTAAAAGCAATGATAAATGGATAATACAAGAAGGATTGCCTATTAATAATACCGCTTATTCAGTAAGTCATCCAAGCCTAAGTAAAGATGGAAAAACCTTATTTTTTGCATCAAATATGCCTGGAGGTATGGGTGAATCAGATATTTGGAAAATTGCCATAACCGAAAATGGATATGGTCAACCTATTAATTTAGGAGATAAAATAAATACCGCTTCTCGTGAAGTGTTTCCATTTATAACAAATAATAACGATTTGTTTTTTGCTTCTACTGGTTGGTCAGGTTTAGGAGGTTTAGATATTTTTAAAGTAGAAAATAATTCACAAGTTGTTAATGTTGGAAAACCTGTTAACACTGAAAAAGATGATTTTTCATTTAGTTTAAATACAGAATTTAATAAGGGTTATTTTTCATCTAATAGAAATGGAAATGATGTTATTTTTGAGGCTACTCCAATTTGTGAAATAGATTTATTTGTTTTAGTTTCTGATGCAAAAACAGGAAAAAATATCGAAAATGCAAAAGTAAATATTATAGACGAAAACAATACTTTGGTATATACTATCGTAACAAATACTTTTGGAAAATGCAATCAACTTTTAATGTGTGATAAATCATATTCTATTCAAATAATAGCTGCAAATTATGAAAATGTAACTTTACCGTTAATTAAATCAAAAATGAATCAAATTGAAGTGCCTGTAAAATTAACTCCAAATGAAGTCATTATTACAGATAAAGAAGTGCTGCTTGGTGACGTTTATTTTGAGTTTAATAAGTCTAACATCACACCTATTGGAGCGGCACAGTTAGATAAATTAGTAGCTGTTTTAAATGCAAATCCAACAATGATTATTTCAGTAAAATCACATACAGATTCTAAAGGAAATCTAACCTATAATTTAAAACTTTCAGAACAACGTGCTCAAGCTACTGTTCAATATGTTGTTTCAAAAGGAATCAATAAAGAGCGTATTTTTGGAAAAGGATATGGATTTACGGAACCAAAAATTGCATGTAGTATCAATTGTACTGAAGAAGAAAATGCAATAAATAGACGTTCAGAATTTATCATTATAAAAAAATAATTGATTTAGTATTTAAATTATTGTGATATTATAATAATTTAAATACTAAATTAGCATTGCCCTAAAAAATAAAAAATGAAAGCATTAAAATTCGCTATATTTCTTATATTATGTTCATTTTATAGCTTTTCTCAAACACCAAATGATTGTGTAAATGCCATTACAATTTGTGGAAATGGAACTTTTACTTCTAATGCATCGGGTATTGGAGCTGTTCAAGAAGTTGCAGGTTGTGGAGGTTTAGAACACAATTCGATATGGTTAAAAATTAATATTGTCAATGCAGGAACACTTGGTTTCAACTTAATACCAATTAATTCTAACCTTTCCGTAGATTATGACTTTTGGGTTTATGGAGCAAATAGCACTTGTAGTAGTTTAGGTTCACCAATTAGATGTTGTACGACTAATCCTTTATTAGCAGGGCTTACAAGTAATGTTACAGGAATGATTGGTACTACTGTTACTACAACTTCTGGACCTGGAGCTTTAGGAAATGGCTTTGTAAGATGGTTAAATGTGTTACCTGGCCAAACTTACTATATTGCAATTGACAGACCTGTTGGTGATGGAGGTTTTCAATTACAATGGACCGGTACAGCTATGGATAACGGGGGAGCATTTCCTACTCCTCCAACAGCCGCTTCTTTAGGAGAAGTTAGATCTTGTAGCAACACTGCAAATGTAGGCATTTTTGATTTTAATGGTCTAAGAAGTCAAATCAATTCAGATATAATTAATAATAACATTAGTTTTTATTTAAATGAAGCAAATGCTATAGATGGAATTTCTCCTTTGCCAAATATCTATGGAAATATATCTAATCCACAAACTATTTTTGCAAGAGTAAAAAATAATATATCGGGCTGTTTTACAATTACAAGCTTTCAGGTTAAAGTTTATGAGGTACCAAATGCAACCATAACAACTAATACACCCACAATTTGTAGCAATGAAATTGGTAACATTTTGATTAACGGAACTCCAAATGGTATAATTGAATACAACATTAATAACGGTACAACTCAAACTGCAAATTTAAATAGTTTAGGGTTATTACAAATTTCTACACCAATAACAAGTACATTAACATACACAATAACAAAAGTTAAAATTGTTGACACATCAAATGCGACTCTTTGTACACAAAATTTAAATAGTGCGATTACTATTACAGTAACACCAAACAACACAGTAACCGCACCAACTGCTACGCCAACACTTTGTGTCAATACGGCATTAACAGCAATCACACATACAACAACAGGAGCATCAGGTATTGGAACTGCAACTGGACTACCAGCAGGAGTTACGGCTACTTGGGCAGCCGATACAATTACTATTAGTGGTACACCAACGGCATCGGGAACATTTGCTTATACCATCCCCTTAACAGGAGGATGTGGTACAATAAACGCTACAGGTACTATCACAGTAACTACAGC